>JAISQX010000117.1 GCA_031273965.1 Clostridiales bacterium | reverse complement strand
TTCTGTGCTCTTCCTGTGTAGCGACAAAGCAAAATACGTTACGGGCAGTCAATACGTCCTTGACGCGGGACTTCTGACCCGATGATAATTTATAATAAAATAAAAAAATCCGCTTTTTTTATCGGCGGATTTTTTTTTATAGATAGAATTTAATTCATGCATCTTACCCTATTCTTACGTTATCTTACTTTTATATGAACGTCTCTCAATTGCCGTTCGGTTACGCTTCCGGGCGCGCCCAAGAGTAAATCTTGCGCGTTGCTATTCATCGGGAACGCGACGACTTCTCTTATGCTTTCATTACCCGTCAATAGCATGACTATTCTGTCGAGTCCCGGCGCCATTCCCGCGTGAGGCGGCGCTCCGTACTTAAACGCGTTGTATAGCGCGGAAAACTTTTCCTCTATGACTTCCTTTGGGTAGCCCGCTATCTCGAACGCTTTGACCATAACGTCCGGCTTATGGTTTCTCACCGCGCCGGACGACAGCTCCACGCCGTCGCACACTATATCGTATTGATAAGCCTTTATATCCAAAGGGTTTTTTGAAAGCAAAGCCTGCATTTCCCCCTGCGGCATTGAAAACGGATTGTGCATAAACTCTACGTTGCCGCTCTCCTCGTTTACACCGTACATAGGAAAATCAGTTACAAAACAAAATTCGTGCGCGGAAGTATCTATGAGGTTCAGCCTTTTCCCAAGTTCGGCGCGTATCTGTCCCGCCAGTCCGTCCACCGCTCCCGCCTTGTCGGAAATAAAGAACAACACGTCGTTTTGCTTCAGATTTAATCTCTTTGCCAAGTCTTTTTGTTTTTGTTCCGTCAAAAATTTTACTATTGGTCCCTTATACTCAAAGCCCTCGGATACGGAAATATACCCCAATCCTTTCATGCCGATGCTCGTCGCATATTCCAACATATTTTCAAAGAATGACTTTGGCATCTTTATGCAATCCGGCGCGACAATTCCGCGCACCGGCTTATTTTTGAACGGAGCAAAATCGACATCCGTAAAAAAATCGCTCAAATCCTCAATTATGAGAGGGTTCCTTAAGTCGGGCTTATCCGATCCGTATTTTAGCATCGCTTCGGAATACGGCACGCGTTTAAACGGCGGCTTTGATATCTTCTTTTTGGAAAAAGTTGAAAACGTATCGTAAAGTAGCTTTTCCGCCGTCTCAAAGACGTCGTCCTGCGTGGCGAACGCCATTTCAAAATCCACCTGATAAAATTCGCCCGGAGACCTGTCGGCTCGCGCATCCTCGTCCCTAAAGCACGGCGCTATCTGAAAATATTTGTCAAATCCGGATGTCATAAGAAGTTGCTTAAAAATCTGCGGCGCCTGCGGCAGCGCATAAAACATGCCCTTGTGTTTTCTGCTCGGAACCAAATAATCGCGCGCGCCCTCCGGTGACGAAGAAGTCAAAATCGGAGTTTGTATCTCGATAAAGCCCATCTCCTCCATTTTTTTCCTTATAAAACTCGTAACCTTAGAGCGCAATACGATGTCCTTTTGCACCAAAGGATTTCTCAAATCCAAGAATCTGTATTTTAGCCTTACCGACTCGTTGGTCTGTCTGGATTCAGATATTTCAAAAGGCAGATTTCTCTCCGCAATGCCGAGTATTTTAAACTTTTCGGCTTTTAGCTCCACCTCTCCCGTGGGAATCCTTTTGTTTACGGTCTCGTTGTCGCGCTCACGCACGACGCCCTCAACGGAAATAACGCTCTCTTTTCCGGCTTCTTTTAAAATATCGTCGTCATAAAAGACCACTTGAGTTATGCCGTAATGATCTCTCAAATCGACAAAAACCACGCCGCCGTGGTCGCGTATCGTGTCTACCCAGCCGGCAAGCGTCGCCGGCTTCTTTACATGAGCTTTTCTTAATTCTCCGCAAGTGTGCGTTCTGTACATTTGTCTACCTACCTCTATTACATTGATATATCTTAGCTAACTCTTACCGAACTATTTTTATAGGCTATCCAAAGCTTTTTTCAGATATTCTTGTATCGTTTTTGCGAGTGCTCCGCCTTTTAACGCTTTTGAGCATTGCCCCATAAAAAACGACATTACTTTTACATCACCGCTTTTATACTGCTGTGCCGCTTTCGGGTTGTCGCATATAACCTTTTTTATGACGGATTCCAATAACTCAACGTCCTCTTTTATAACGAGATTTTGTTCTTTCAGAATGATATTAAGCGGTTTTTTTTCAGAGAACATGCATCGTATCGCCGTTTTTAGCCCGTTACCGCTTATTTCGGATTTTTCCGCAAGCCTGATAGCCGCGACAAAATCCTCGACGGTTATCGGTATTTCATCCTTAATTTCGCTTTGGTTGAAGCAACGCAAAAGCTCGCCTTTTATCACGTTAACCGCCGCTGTCGGATTCGCTCCGTTTTTTAACGCGTCGTCAAAAAAATCGGAAATTATTTTGTTTTCAAGAATTACTTCCGCATCGATTGCGCCGATACCGTATTCTTTGTATCTTAAAAATCTTTTTGCGGGAGGGTCGCTCAAAGTCCGTTCGATTTTTTTCATATCCTCTTCGGTTATTATTATCGGAAGTATGTCGGGGTCCGGAAAATATCTATAATCCTGCGCGTCTTCCTTTGACCGCATCGAAAAGGTTTCGCCGGACGCTTCGTCATATCTGCGCGTCTCTTGAATAACATATCCTCCGCCGTTCAAAACCTCCGCTTGTCGTTCGGCTTCATATTCGATGGCTTTTTTTATGAACTTAAAACTATTCATGTTTTTTATTTCCGTGCGCGTGCCTAATTTTTTCGCACCCTCCGGCATAATCGAAATATTCGCGTCGACTCTTAGGCTTCCCTGCTCCATCTTCCCGTCCGAAACCCCCGCGTAAACCAGAGTGCGCCTAACCTTTTCAACGAACTCCGCCGCTTCGTCGGCGGATCTCAAATCCGGTTCCGTAACTATCTCTATGAGCGGCACTCCGGCTCTGTTATAATCTATAAGCGTGCCGCCCTTTGTATGGGTAAGTTTACCGGCGTCTTCCTCCAAATGAATGCGCGTCAATCTTATAAATCTTCCGCCGATTTCTATTCCGCCGCCTATACAAAGCGGCGCGTAGAGCTGTGAAATCTGATACGCCTTCGCGAGATCCGGATAAAAATAATTTTTTCGATCCCAAATCGTATTCTTGTTTATCTCACAACCAAAAGACAATCCGGCGGCTATCGCAAGCTTCACGGCGCGACGGTTTATAACCGGAAGACTCCCCGGCATTCCGGTGCATACGGGACAGCAATTTCCATTGACGCGGCTCCCGAAGGAATTTTTGCAACCGCAAAACAGCTTCGTATTTGTCAATAATTCGGTATGAATTTCCAGACCTATTACCGTAGTATATTT
>JAISQX010000028.1 GCA_031273965.1 Clostridiales bacterium | reverse complement strand
ATTATCTTTTGGAGGAATGAAACTATGACAGACGTACTTGTAATGAAAAGAAGCAGTTTGGTGTTGCCGAATGGCTTTGTCGAAATCGACAGAGAGGAAATGAGTTATGTTGAAGGTGGACTTTATTTGGACAATAGTACATGCATAGCAATTGTAGCTACTGTTGCGAATCTTGCATGGATCGTTGGTGGAGTGATTACTTTTGCGGTGCAGAGCGCTACTGTTGCTGCCGGCATAGTAGCGGCAACTTTACAAAGTTTATTCTTAACGGCTAGAAGTTTGCTTACTTCAACTTTGCCCGGAGCGATTATAGCGAGTATTTTATCCTTTTGGTATGCAATAAATTCGGAAACAATTAATAAAATCGGAGTTTCAATTGGGATAGCGGCATTTACGGGACAGGGAGTTAGCATAACAGGGTGGTTTAAATTATCATGCTCTCTTGGTTGATTGGAGAAATATATGTTTAAAAAAAATAGAGAGGATCCTATATATCTTAATGGTGTAATGGGGCAAAATCTGTTATTTTGGTTTTTAGCTCTTATAATGATTTTGGTTAGAAATGCAAAAACGGGCGAATTTATTTCTGAGGTTTGGAGTGTTTTGTTTATCATTACGTTTGCTTCTTTTGCGGGAAACTTTTTATTTATCGCGTATGCTGACGACAAAAAAAGTTTATTAATAAGTATATGGATATGCGGCGCTTGTTGTATTGCATTAGGCATGGTTGTATTAAATCTCTTTGTGGTGAGTTATTATTGGCTGATACCTATTGGTATTTCAAGCGTCATTTTGGGAGCAATAGGTTATGCTGAATTGTATCGTCATTTTAAACCACGCAAAATGGCTATAAAAGGAAAACCTACCTGTTATATTTTTAGACAATTGTTAATTTATACCATAGTCAGTACGCTGACTTTTTATATTGCGAATAACAAAGCGTTATTAATAATTTTATATACGCTTGCATCAATGACGGCATATGTCATATACGTACCCACGCTGAAATATTTATATAAAAGAAATTTCTATAAAAAAATCGTTCCTTATATCGCTATAATCGTCGCGGGGATGGTTTCAATTTTGATAGTGCTATGTTTGGACGTGAATGTTAATACATTCTTAATACCTGTTGGCGTGCATTTTAGTATAGTTGAATGTGTGTTTTTATTTTTTGACTATAAAAGAGTTTTTTTCAATTATAAGTCTGAAATACAACAAAAAGCATAGGATGTAAAAAATTAGATGCCAACAATAGAATTTAGAGAAAACAAAGTACTAAAGCTAATAAATGTTTTGTCGAGAAAGGTTCCCGAAGCGGAGCTTTTTTCGCAAAACAAGCAAGAAAAATATATTTTAGTAATCGGGTAAAAAATGTAAAAAAGCTTTTATGAATATAAAAATTTTTTCTAAAAGGTATTGACAAAACGCAAGAAATATGGTAGAATATACATGAAAAAAGAAAAGCAACCTCCATATGTGGTAATTTAGAAAACCACCTTTGGTGGTTTTGGGCATTCCCTTCAAAGGGAATACCCCATAAAAAAATTATCTTTTGGAGGAATGAAACTATGACAGATGTACTTGTAATGAAAAGAAGCAACCTGGTGTTGCCGAATGGCTTTGTCGAAATCGACAGAGAGGAAATGTCCTATGTTGAGGGTGGAATATCATTGAGTTCTAATGGCTTATATTTTAGTCAGAATGATATCCTTGCTGTAACTTTTGCTTTTGGAACGAATCCATATCTGGTTGCAGCCGGTTTGTCAGCATTGTCATCTTGGATTTGTTCATCCGGAATCGGAGTCATAATTTGGGGATTATTTTCTGTATCCTCAACATACATTGCGATTAAAGCTCTTGCCGCTTTATCACAAGATAAAGGACTTATGATTTCTGTCGAATGGGAAAAAATTTGGTGTATTCCTGTTCCTTGCGGATTAAGTTTTACAATACAATGAGAAGTATAAACATTTTTTATGTAATAGGTGAAATAGCACTATCTATTTTATTAATCTTTGCGCCTAATGACGAATTTTTTAGTTTTTTATTTACGGTTGCGTACTTAGGGTTAATGTTTTTATTAGCCCTAAGCAGTCGCACTCTTAGTTATTGTTATCATCGCAAGAGCGACAAAAAAAATATAGCTTTAATTTCTATTGATTTTATTTTTAGAATTATTGTTATGATGTTAATTCCTATGATTTTCTTTTATAAAAATTGGTTTGTTTTAGGAGTGATATGCGGTTTGTCAATTGTGTCGTTATTATGCGTTATTCTGACAAACGGTAAATTGATTGTGGGTGTAACTATTACAAAACTTGCGATGGGTGACGGGGATATAAAGTTATCAAGAATAGTGCTTATTAATTGGGCGGTGTATGTTGCAACGGTTAGTTTAGTTTTTTTCCCAGATTATACCAAGCCTATAAATTTTATTTTTTGCATACCGCTTTTTGTTGGGATATTTATTTTTTTAAGGGGCATACGCTCTTTGATTAGCTATATTGAGAAAGAAAAGAAAAAAGAAAAAATGATTGCTTGGATTTTGTCATATATTTTTTCTTTGGCATTTTTTCTCGGCGTTAGATATATTTTACATGTGGAAACGCCCATATCGATTTTTACAATCATCGGAATGCTAATAATGTTGCCATATTTTAACGCTGCGGCAAAAATAATGTCAAAAAGGCAATAGATATGTCAAATTGTGTTTTTTAGGGTTGTTTGTTTTTGCCGGAGTGACTATCGCGTCTACTTGTTCTCAAAAAAAGTAAGCCATTTTTTTAAGGGCGAAAATTTGTTTGACTATATTTTTTTAATTTCGTTTATGAGTTTTTGCCGTTAATTTATAGTTCAAAATGCGTTTTGGGGATAGTTTACTTTAATTACGGGTATTTGCTTGATGCTTATCTACACTTGGGCAAAACTTATTCGGGATAAAAAACATAATAAAAAAACAATCGTAGGTTTTTTGTATCTATTAATGTAAGCGTAGTTGCAAATTAGGTGAAGCATTAATTTTAAACGGGGTGTGTATGCCAACAATAGAATTTAGAGAAAACAAAGTACTAAAGCTAATAAATGTTTTGTCGAGAAAGGTTCCCGAAGCGGAGCTTTTTTCGACAAATAAACAAATTATGATGTTGCAGAATTGGATTAAGGCGAAAGGCTATGAAACGCAAGGACCGTTAATTATGTATAGCACGGGAATAACGGGAATCGATGCGGACAATAATCCGATTATTGACAGCAGGCTTTTGATACAGCTTAAAACCGATAAGGTCAGACTTGAGATTCCGTATAGGTTTGAAAAAGAGATTAGGATAGAAAATTGTTTAATGGCAAGGTTTAACGACGAAGCGGAAAAGCTACAATTCGCGACAAATAAGTTGACGCTTTTCGCCTATGAAAACGATATTGAATTAACGGGAGAGAGTTATATTGTAATGATCAAGCAAGAGGAAAAAAATCTTTTAGCGGATGTATTTATGCCGGTAAAAAAGAGTGAAGAATGAGAACGTATACTTTTAACGAGTTAAAGGAAAGTAAATTAATATACGACAGGAAGCCTCCCGCATTCGGCGTTATAATCACTTTTATGACGCTAATTTTTATTGTAGCGGCGTTGTTTTGGGCGGGGCTCTCAATAAAGACCTATGTTGTCAAAGCCAACGGTCTTATCGCAAGCGAAAATAAGACCAATATAATGAACAGAGTTTCTGGGAGTATAGATAAGATTAATGTTCGGGAGGGCGATAGCGTAAAAAAAGGCGACGTTTTAATTGAAATCGACGGTTTTCAACTTGAGTTACAAATTGCGCAAATCAAGGCAAACGTCGATTTTTATTCGGTTAAAGTCGATATAATGAAACGGCTTATAGAATTTATTAATAATTTTGTCCTTGACGATGAAGCCACGAGGATTAACCCGTTCGACAAGAATAATCCCGCCGAAATGAAAGCCTATTCGGACGCGCAGACATTAATCGACTATATTAAAAACCAAGAAGAAGCGGCGGAAAGAGAAGAACCCGCGCGCGAGTATACGCAAGCGGAAGCGGACGGATTAAAAACACAGTTTGCGTCGCAACAGTACGCGACGTTAGATGAATATACGGCTCAATTAATTCAGCAACAAAGTCAATTAACGATGTACCAAGACGGCTTATCGGAATATAAAATCATTGCCGAACAAGACGGAAGCGTTCATCTTTCGGCGGGCTTGACCGTAGGAACGGTATTACAAGCGGGGTCGCTTATTGGCAATATTAGCTCGTCGGATAATACAGCGCTTTATCTTGAAACTATTGTCGGCGCGTCGGACAGAGCAAAAATCGTCGTTGGGGATACGGCGGAGATTGCGCTTAGCGGAGTAATGCAATCGGAATACGGCGTGTTAAACGGCAAGATTATGGATATCGATAGCGACAGTACGCAAACAGAGGACGGAGCGGTAATTTATCGTGTGACAATTAAACCCGAAAGGACATTGCTAAAAGATAAAAAAGGCAATGTCATTAACTTGTCTATAGGTATGCTTGCCGAATGCCGTATCAAATACGACGAAACCACCTGGCTAAAATGGGCTGTAGAGCAGATAGGAATAAAACTTAGATAGTAAAACATTATACGGCGGCGTTCTTGCCGCCGTATTTGTAATACGGAGAAACAGTAGTAAAGTGACGGAGAAAAATAATGGGCAAATACAAATGTGTAAAACAACATGATATAACCGATTGCGGCGCGGCATGTATCGCGACGGTTTGTTTGCAATATAAAAAGGAAACCACTATAACCAAACTGCGGGATATGTCGGGTACGGATATTAAAGGCACAACGGTTTTCGGTTTGGTGCAAACATTAGAGCAGTTAGGCTTTGAAGCTAAAGCCGGCAGAATGTCGCGCGAAGAATTTGAAAAAAGGTTTACTTTGCCAATGATAGCGCACATAATTACAAAAGAAGGGATTTCACACTTTGTAGTCGTGCATAAAATTTATAAAAACCAAATTCTAATTGCGGATCCGGCAAAGGGACTTCATAAGATTAAAAAAGACGAATTTTTTGAGGACTTTGACAATAGCGTCGTACTTTGTGCCCCGACGTCGGAGTTTATTGCGGATAAAACTAAAACGGGAGGAGTGTTCAACCGTTTTTTTAAGTTGCTTTTGGCGCAAAAAAGATTATTCGCTTACGCGATAATAGGCAGCGTTATATTGACGCTTTTGGGGATAGCGAGCAGTTTTTTTAACAAGATTTTGATGGACGAGATACTGCCGTATAACCTAAAAAATCAGTTGCTTCTTTTTTGCATAGGGTTCGGAATAATCGGACTTTTTAATATCGCTTTGGGCGCGGCGCGGCAACATTTATTATTACATTTATCGCTAAAAATAGATATACCGCTGATGCTTGGTTACTTCAAACATATATTCGGTCTACCCATGAAATTTTTTGGCACGCGCAGAACGGGCGATATTTTAACGCGTTTTTCAGACGCGGGAACTATAAAAAATATTTTTACGACGATTAGCTTGTCGCTTATAATCGATATTATGCTTGCGCTTATCAGCGGTATTATTCTCTTTTTTATGAATAAGACGCTATTCGGGATAATCGCGGTATTGACGCTTTTGAATATAGTCCTTGTGTACGCGTTCAAGAAGCCGTATAAGGAGCTTAACCTGCAGAGTATGGAGAAGCAAGCGGCGATGAACAGCCAGATAATCGACAGCCTAAAGGGCGTGGAGACGGTCAAGAGCTTCGGCGTCGAGGAAGATACCTTGGAACGAGTGGAAAATAAATATATTTCGGCAATCAGAGTGGGCTACAAAACGAGCGTAACGAGCAACATTCAGAGCGTAATCGCGGGTTTCTTTGGCAATATAGGCAATCTCGCGCTTACGGGCGCGGCGGCGTTGCTTGTAATGAACGGGGATATAACCTTGGGAAGTATGTTCGCGTTTATGTCGTTGTCGAGCTATTTTATGGATCCTATCGGACGGCTTGTCGGACTGCAAATGCAGATACAAGAGGCGAATATCGCTATGAAGCGCATGAGCGAACTATACGATTTGGAGCCGGAACAATCCGACGCGGATAACCTGATTAGAGATTTTGATCTTGACGGCGATGTGGAAATCGATAATGTTACTTTCCGATACGGTAGCCGTTCGCCGGTTTTGAAGAACGTCAGTCTAAAAATAACCGCGAAGCAAAAAATCGCGCTTGTTGGCGAGAGCGGCGGCGGAAAAACCACGCTCGCAAAACTGCTCTTGGGCTTATGGAATCCGGAAGAAGGTTCGGTGCGTATCAACGGATACAACATTGAGGAGTTAGACAAAAAGATTTTGAGGCAAGCCGTCGCCTATGTGCCGCAGAATGTGGAATTATTCAGCGGGACGATTGCGGACAATATCAAGCTGGGAAAACGCAACGCGACTTATGAGGAAATGAAAGACGCCTGCCGCCGAGCCGGATGCGGCGAATTTATCGAGAGGCTTCCGGCGAAATACGGCGCGTATTTGGAGGAAGCGGGAGCCAATCTATCGGGCGGCGAAAGGCAGAGAATCGCGCTTGCGCGGGCGTTAATCAAGAAGCCAAAAGTACTTATAATGGACGAGGCGACGAGCAATCTTGATTTCTTATCCGAGGCGCAAATATACGGAACGTTATTCAATTTGGATTGCACGGTTATCATTATAGCGCATAGGCTGTCCACAATCAAGCGGTGCGACGAAATATACGTCGTAGACAAGAATGCGATAGCCGAAAGCGGGACGCACGACGAATTGATAAAAACCGGCGGGATTTACGCGCGGCTGTGGGCGAATCAAATAGGCGACGATTATTACAGCGAACGCGCAAAAGGAAAACCGGAAAACAAAGAAAAAGCTTTCAAAGAAGCTATTCCGACAATAACGGACGAGATAACTTATATTTAGATAAAGTCCTTAAGATATAAAAAAAGCTTTCAAATACGAATGAAAGCTTTTTTTGAGGTTTCAATAAAATCTATCTTTATTTTTTACGTACCGACCGGTTATTTTTTTGCTATGTCGAAAATAATAAAGATATTAAGTAATAACACTACTGCCGCCTCTATAGCCGGGATCGTAATACCGGCTAAATCGCCGCCGTTTATAATAGTCGTCACAATTCCGCCAACGGGTATTGCGATAAAAATAAAGTTGATTATAACAAATAAAATCGCAAGTCCCTTACCGGATGATTTTTTAGCTTTTCCCGCAACGATAAATCCGATTATAGCGGATATAAAAGTAAACGCGGCTAAGCCTATGCCTATTCCGAAAAGTATCCACCCGCTAAGGTCACCGAGCGCCGCGACTAGCGCGGATTGAATCTTGCCCCATATTTCCCCATCAATGGTCAATACGTCAGGCTGAGCTAATAAAAAACCGACAAGCGCGACGGCTAAAGCCCCAACGGTAAGAACCAAATAACCCAAGGAAAGAAGAATTGATGAAAATACTGTTTTTTTGTACATGTTTTGATCCTCCTAAACTTATTTTATATGTCTATTATATCACAAAAAATGTAAGAAGTAAATACTTTTCTAAAAAAAAAGTTAAAAAAATCAATAGAAAATTAAGATTAATACTATAAATAGTGTCTTTCGATCCGCAAATAAGCTATTAAAGTCTTATTAGTTTAATAGCCTTGATAAAATAGCCTTATATTTCCGCAAAATATTGACAGCTTGACCCGAAACGGCGGTAATATCAAAAAAGCTCAATAACCTATAAAAATTCGCGCGTAAACCGTGCGTCCGCGCGTTTAGGCTTACGCATTTTCATGCGTTTGCTCCGACGGAGCGTTATGTAAAGGCTTGCATTCGGACTTAAAACATGATATAATTAAATAAAATATAAAGGCAATATCCGACGTTAGCCGGATTGCCGTCGGACGAGGTGTTAAATGGGATTTACATACGAGGCTTCCGGCGTTGACATAAACGCCGCGGATGCGACTAAGAAAAAAATGGCGGGATATATCGACGGCGTGAACGCCCGCGTTTTAAATAAAACCGGCGCGTTCGCTTCGGTGTTCGATATCAAATTTCCCGAACTAAAAAACCCCGTACTGGTCTTAAAAACCGAGGAACCCGGCTCAAAACAAAAGCTTGCCGCGGAGTACGACAGGATAGAAAACGTATGCTATGATATGATAAATCATTTGACTAATGATATTCTTGTAATGGGAGCTACGCCGCTTACGGTACAGGACGCCATAATATGCGGAAAAATGCAGCCGGACGTCGTCGAAAGAATAGTAAAGACCATAGCAAAAGCGTGTAAAGAAAACGGAAGCGTACTGACGGGAGGCGAAACGTCCGAGCAACCGAACGTCGTGGAAGCGGGAACGTATATTCTCACCTCAAGCATAGTCGGAATAGCCGAAAAAGATAAGATAATCGACGGGTCGAAGATAAATGAGGGCGACGTCGTTCTGGCTCTCGCGTCCAACGGTTTACATACGAACGGATATTCTTTTATCAGACTTTTGATGAAACAAAAACCCGAGGTAAAGGACGCCGTAATTGACGGAGAAAACTTTATCGACATAATTTTAAGACCGCATAAGTCATATTACAAAGAGCTTATAGGCTTGTTCGAAAACCAAAATCTTTTGGGAATGGCGCATATTACGGGCGGAGGACTGAAGGGCAACCTCAACCGTATATTGCCCGCATTTTTGAGCGCGGAGATAGATTTGTCAAAAATCCGTCCGCTTCCGATATTCAAATTTATAAGAAAAACGACGGGGACGGACGACGAGGAGCTTTTTAAGACGTTTAATATGGGCGTCGGTATGGCTATAGTCGTAAAAAGCGGTTCGGAAGAAAATTTTATCAAGCATATGGCGGCGTATGGCACGGATTGCTACGAGATAGGCAGAATAATTAAGGGCGATAAGACCGTAAGATTCAGTGGAAAGTTGGATTAGTAAATTATTCAAAAAATGAAGAATGCCGCAATCTGTTTTTATGATGCGGAGTTAAAGTAAAAGATTGATTTTACACGATACGCCGCAATAAATATGAAAGCTCGAATACTCAATTTGAGTATTATTATAAAAATATATATAACGTCAAAACATTTATAAGATCTTAGCCGTAAAAACCGCTATTAAAATTTTTTTTAAATTTTTTATCAGATTTATGCAACTTTTTTAATTTTTTCGTCTATTTTGTTTGACATGAATTGAAAATAATGTTAAAATAGCTAATGCTTGTGTTATCGGATAAATAACACAATTTTTTGGCTATGGGAAATTACGGTCAAAAAAGGCGGAAAATACCTTTTTTATGAGTAATTACGATTACAGATTTTTGCTGAAAAACTCTTTGAAGCTTGTCGGGCTGCGACAGGTGGAAAAGGGGCTGATAAAGGGCGCGTTACGGTGTGTGATAGCGGCCTTTGACGCCGGAGAGCCTTACCGTACGCGGATAGCCGCTCTTTGCGCGGGATATCGGGTTGATTTTGTCGACGGTCCGTCGATGAAAGAGCTGGGTTGTCTCTGCGGAATAGAAATCGGCGCGGGCGTCGTTGGGATATTAAAAGAATAGCTAATACGGATTCTTTTAATGATACGGCGGCACGTTTTATGTATTTTGAGTTAAACGTTTAGGGTTGAATGTTTATCTCGTCCGATTTTTTTTAAAATTTAGTCAGGAGGAAACAAATGCCGACAATCAATCAATTGGTAAGGCAGGGAAGACAAAGACGGACGTCGAAGTCCAAGGCTCCGATTATGGACTCATGTCCGCAAAAACGCGGCGTGTGCCTATCCGTTACGACTACTTCCCCCAAAAAGCCAAATTCCGCGCTAAGAAAGATAGCGAGAGTGCGCCTTGTAAACGGCTCGGAGGGTACTATTTACATTCCGGGTATAGGTCATAACCTTCAAGAACACAGCGTTGTCCTCATAAGAGGCGGAAGGGTAAGAGATTTGCCCGGTGTGAGGTATCACATCATTCGCGGAACTCTCGATACCGCGGGCGTTGCCAAGCGTAAGCAGGCGCGTTCAAAATACGGCGCCGGAAAAGCCGCCGCCGCGGCCGCGACAAAAGGCAAGAAGTAAAACGTATTTAACGCATAAACAAAACCGCCTCTTTCGCAAGCTTTTTTGATTGCGTTTGAGGGGGACGATTTATCTAAAATCTAATTCGGATGAGAACCGATGAAGTTCAACCTAAAGGAGATATGATATGCCAAGAAGAGCGGGGATACCAAAACGCGACGTTTTGCCGGATCCTATATATCAAAGTAAAGTAGTTACAAAATTTATCAATCAAGTAATGTACGACGGAAAGAGAGGCACCGCGCAAGCGATAGTCTACGAGGCGTTTAAGATAATCGAACAAAAGTCAAACTTAAACCCTCTCGACGTGTTTAATAAGGCTCTCGAAAACGTTATGCCGTCTTTGGAAGTTAAGGCGAGAAGAGTAGGCGGATCCACTTATCAAGTTCCGCTTGAAATTCGTTCGGACAGGAGACAGACTCTCGGCATTCGCTGGATAGTCACGGCGGCGAGAAAGCGCGGCGAAAAAAATATGGACGCCAAAGTGGCGGGAGAGTTGCTTGACGCCTATAACAGTTCGGGCAGCGCCTTTAAGAAAAAAGAAGAAACGCATCGTATGGCGGAAGCAAATAAGGCGTTTGCACACTTCCGTTGGTAAAAACAATCGTCATTTATCGGGGCTTACGCAATAAATGCGCAAGCCCCGTTATTAGGGCGCGTTTACGCCGATAGCCCATATACGGATTTTACGTGAGTTAAATATAAAATTTTAACTTATGCGTTTTAGAAAATCGATTCGTATTAAGTATGGAAATTCGGTTAATAATATAATGAATAAGTAAATATCGGTGTTTTAAGCATTGGATATCGGAGAAAAAAATGGCAAGAGAATTTTCGCTGGAGAACACAAGAAATATAGGGATTATGGCTCACATTGACGCGGGGAAAACAACGGTCAGCGAGAGAATTTTGTTCTATACCGGACGCGTTCATAAGTTGGGTGAAGTGCATGAAGGCGCCGCGACGATGGATTGGATGGAGCAGGAGCAGGAACGGGGTATAACGATTACTTCGGCGGCGACGAGTACGGAGTGGAAAGGACATCGCATAAACCTTATAGACACCCCGGGGCACGTTGATTTTACCGTGGAGGTTGAGCGCAGTCTGAGAATTTTGGACGGCGCGGTCGCGCTTTTTTGCGCAAGAGGCGGAGTCGAACCGCAGTCCGAAGCCGTTTGGCGTCAGGCGGATAAATATCATGTGCCGCGTATAGCTTTTGTAAACAAAATGGATATTAACGGCGCGAATTTCTTTAACGTTGTCGAAATGATAAAAAATCGCTTTAAGGTAAAAGCGATAGCCCTTCAGCTTCCCATAGGCAAAGAGAACGATTTTAAGGGAGTCGTCGACCTCATAACGATGAAAGCCACCATATATAACGACGATCTCGGAAAAGATCAGATTATTACGGATATACCGGAGAATTTGAAAGAAGAAGCCGAGCTTTTGAGGACGGAAATACTTGAAGCCGTTGCGGATTTTGACGATTCGTTGTTGGAAAGGTATCTTGAAGGTAAGGAAATTCCCGAAGCGGATATCAAAAAAGCCTTGAGAAAAGCCGTTACGTCGATGAAAATCGTACCGGTCTTTTGCGGTAGCGCTTATAAAAACAAGGGCGTTCAAAAACTATTGGACGCGGTTGTCGAATATCTTCCTTCGCCTTTGGACGTTCGCCAAATAGTCGGGAAAATAGCTAATGGCGAAGAGGAAATCATAGTTAACTCTTCGGACAGCGAGCCTTTTGCGGCGCTGGCATTCAAGATAATGACGGATCCGTTTGTGGGAAAATTAGCGTTTATCAGGGTTTACAGCGGACAGTTGGACAGCGGCTCTTACGTTTATAATACGACAAAAGGAAAAAAAGAAAGAGTCGGGCGCCTTATCAGAATGCACTCAAACAACAGACAGGATATCGATAAAGTCTACGCGGGGGATATTGCCGCGATAGTCGGACTCAAAGATACGACGACGGGCGATACGCTTTGCGACGAAAAACGGCAGGTAATTCTTGAAAAAATGGAATTTCCCGATCCCGTTATCAGAATAGCCATTGAGCCGAAGACGAAAGCAAGCCAAGAAAAAATGGGCATTGCACTCGCCAAGCTTGCGGAAGAGGATCCGACGTTCAAGACCAATACGGATCAAGAAACCGGACAGGTTATCATTGCGGGTATGGGCGAATTGCATTTGGAAATCATCGTGGATCGTCTGTTAAGAGAGTTCAAAGTCGAATGCAAAGTGGGACAGCCTCAGGTAGCCTATAAAGAAACGATAACGAAAGAGATCAAAAAAGAGGGAAAGTATATTCGTCAATCGGGCGGTCGCGGGCAATACGGTCATTGCGTACTTATTATATCGCCTAAGGAGCCGGGTTCCGGGTATGAGTTTGTCGACGAGATTGTCGGCGGCGTAGTGCCGAAGGAATATATCGGACCTATAAACGCGGGTATTCAGGAAGCTTCCAAGTCCGGCGTGCTTGCGGGATACGAGACTGTAGACTTCAAAGTCAG
>JAISQX010000173.1 GCA_031273965.1 Clostridiales bacterium | reverse complement strand
TTATTTTTATATGATTTTCATATGGAGGGCGGGGTAATGAGGGTGATAATAAGCCTGCTCCAAACGGTTTTTTCCGTCCCGCTCGGCTGGCTCCTACATAAATATGTAAAGCCAATGAAGGAATTGTAAAAATCCGACAACTACGCACGTTGAGTAATAAAAAAGGAAATCTTTATGCGGTTTAAGGTATTGTGCAGATACGGAAAATACCCCTCTAAGCTCGGCGGAAACAATTCGCTTTTCCTATCCGGAAGCGGAGCAAATATCGTTATCGATATGGGAAGCGGCGCGCTTTCGGCTTTGGAAAATAACGATATTCAACTATGCGATTTGGATGCTATAGTGCTGTCGCATTTGCACTTTGACCATATGTCGGATCTATTGCCTTTGGTTTATAAAAGCGCGATATATATTAAGGAAAAAAGACTTGATAAAAAAATTACCGTGTATTTACCCGAGACGCCGACCGATATTTTTTCCGTTATAAAAAATTCCGAAGCTTTTGACCTAAAGATAATAAAAGACGATATGACGGCTCTTATAAAGGGGTTAAAACTGAAATTTTTTGCTATGAAGCATCCCTGCGAAACGTATGCCGTAAGAGTCGAATCCGACGGAGCGATTGCCGCATATACCGCGGATACGGTTTATAACGAAAACATAAAAGACCTGATTTCCGGCTGTAAATACGTTTTTGCCGACGCTTGCGTTCTGGATAAGGATTACACAGACAAATCTCCGCATATAAGCGTAAAAAATATCGCGCGATTAACCAATGAAAGCGGAGCGAAGTTAGTTTTGGTTCATTTACCGCCCGACGGCGGGCTTGATGATATTCTTGAGGAGGCGAAGTCGGAGAATAAAAACTCGGAGATAGCCGATGAAAGTAAAGATTATGAAATAATTTAAAATAAAGGAGAATGACGATATGGTAACGCATGTGGTATTGTACAAACTGAAAGACAACAACGAAGAGACGAGAAAAAAAATGACGGAAAATTTTCTTTCAATGAATGGAAAAATCTCGGCGCTTATAGATGTTCGGGCGGGAGCGGATTTTTTGAAGTCGGAGAGAAGCTTTGACGTGGCGCTAATATGTAAATTTGAAAACCGTGAAAAACTAAAAGAATATCAGGAGCATCCGGAGCATCAACCCGTAAAAAAATATGTCCACAGCGTTGTCGAGAGGTCGCAATCGGTGGATTTTGAGGATTAGATACTTATATTAATATTAGCTTCGGGGATTTTTTTGATGTCAAAAATTTTGCGGTTTGAAAAAGGCAGCGTATTGAAGAAAAACGGTTTTTTACCGGGAGATGAAATAACGGCTTTTGACGGTTTTTCTTATACCGATTATTTGGATTATATTTTTTTTGATGCAAAAGACGAATTTGACGTTACGGTAAAGCGCGG
The DNA here is from genome assembly GCA_031273965.1 of Clostridiales bacterium. GTDB lineage: Bacteria > Bacillota > Clostridia > Christensenellales > JAISNN01 > JAISNN01. The sequence goes on along the minus strand of JAISQX010000173.1, from coordinate 11,336 downwards.
TGAAGAAAATATAACGAAGCATATTAAAAAACGCGAAGGACAATCCATGGGGGCGGAGCTTTTAAATTGTGAAATCACACCGGCTTCTTGCCGTAATAAATGCATATTTTGCTTTGTGGATCAGCTAAAAGCCGACATGCGCGAAACGCTTTATGTGAAAGACGACGACTATAGGCTGTCTTTTATAAGCGGTAACTACATAACCTTGACCAACCTAAATCGTTGCGATATCGAGAGAATAAAGCGCTTGAGGCTTTCGCCCATGTATATTTCCGTACACGCGTACGACAAGACCGTGCGGGAACGGATGCTAAAAAACAGGTTTGCGGGTGAGCTTTTTGACATCTTGGACGAATTAGCAAAGGCGGGTATAAAGTTTCATACTCAAATAGTGCTTGTGGAGGGAGTAAACGACGGAGCCATACTAAAGGAAACCATTGAAAAGCTTTATTATATGAGAGATTCGGTATTGAGCGCCGCGATAGTTCCCGTAGGGCTGACAAAGTTCCGCGACAATCTTCAAGGGTTGAAGCCTTTAAGCCTCGAATGCGTAACCGACGCTTTAAACTTCGCCGAAGGTTTTGCGGCAACTGCAAAAAAAGAAAGCGGAAGCTCTTTCGTTTGGTGCAGCGACGAAATGTATATAAAGGCGAAAAGGCAGATTCCGGAATATGACTATTACGAGGATTTTCCGCAGATTGAGAACGGTGTGGGGCTTGTGGCGCGGTTTATTCGCGAGGGCGAAGAATTTTTTGAATTTGACGGCGGCGCTGAAGAGAAACGATTAGACGAGGAACCGAAGAAAGCCGGGGCACTTAAGATAGAGCTTGTGACCGGCGTATCGTTTTTTGAGATAATGAAAAAAACGGCGACTTTTTTTGAAAAAAAGATACAAGGTCTTACGTTGAAGGTCGCATGTGTGGTAAATAATTTTTTTGGAGAAACGGTGACGGTCGCCGGTCTTATTACGGGAACGGATATAGCCGAGCAATTAAAGCCCGACGTCGATACCGATTTTATTTTTGTGCCGCGCGTCATGCTAAAGGAATTTGAGGATGTTTTTTTGGACGGTATGACGGTGACCGAGCTAAAAAAAGCTTTGGGGAAAAATATTGAGATTTCTCCCGCAGGAGCATACGAGCTTGCCGAAATGTTGTACGAGTATTCGGTGAAATACGGTTCTTAGGTACTTTAAAAGAATACGCGGATTTTGTCGAGGCGAAAATTATGGATATAGAGAAATTAAAGAAAATATACCGGTTGGGTTTTCCGGAAGACCGCGAGGATTATGTCGATTACTTTTTTAAAAAGAAAATCAAGTCCGCCGAAGTCTTTTGCTTTGAAAAAGACGGCAGGACGCTTTCGTGCGCGTATGTTTTCATGAGAAAACTTTGCGTTTTCAATAATGAAACCGAGCTACCGTTTTTGGTAGGCGCGGCGACACTCCCAGAATTCCGAGGGAATAAGCTGTTTTTTAACGTGATGAAAGATATTTTTCTTAGGTATAAGAATTTTCCTTTTATCGCGCTTTATCCTTTTAAACACGAGTATTATAATAAAAACTTCGGTTTTACAAATTATTATTACGCCGAAAAATATCAAAGTATCGACACGCTAAAAACCGCTTTCAAAAGTTACCGCCGGCTTAATTTAAAAGAGACCGCCGATTATTCGCTTTTAAACGAGATATACTCCGGACGCGCGGCGGTAGCAAAGTCTTATGTTGTGAGGGACGCGGCTTATTTCAAGGCAAAAGTCGATGAACATGCCGTCGACGGCGGAGAAGTCGTTCTTTTTTTTGACGATAAAGGCGCGACGGCGTATGCTTTTGTGGATAAATCAGGCGGAATTGAAGAGGTTTGCATAAAAAATGAAACTCCGGATAAAGAAAAAACGCCCGCAATGATGATAAGAATATTAAACGTCGAAGCGGCGTTACGGCTTTTTAAACCGAAAGCCGACGTCGACACAACGATAGAGGTGCGCGACGATTTTTTTGACGAAACAAAGGGAATGTTTTCCATCAAATTTAAGGACGGCAAATGCGATATTCTCAAATTACAAAAAACACGGGCAAACGCCGCCAAATATGTTCTTGACGTAAGAGACCTTACAAACATCATGTTTGACGGCGCGGCTTTTGATAAAGGAGAAGCTTACGCGTGCCTGAACGCTTTATTCGGGGTAAATACGTTCGGTCTTGAGAAGTATTAAGTTTATTTTTTAGACGCACCGCGCAAAACTTCTATGCTTTTACATATGCTTTTTTATTTGCGCTAAAGCGTTTTTTTCAAGACGCGAGACTTGCGCCTGAGATATTTTGATTTCGTCGGATATTTCGGTTTGCGTTTTTCCGAGGTAATACCGCATATATATTATATTACGCTCCCGTTCGGGCAGTTTTTTTACGGCTTCTTTTAGCGCCGTTTCTTCAATCCATTTTTCATCGGTGTTTTTTGTGTCGCTAATTTGCTCCATAAGCATAATAGAGCTGTCGCCGTCGTTAAAGACAGATTCATAAAGTGAAACGGGATCGCAAATGGCGTCAAGCGCGCAAGATATTTCAGTCAAAGGTATATCTATTTCCGCCGCTATTTCCGTAAGCGACGGGTCGTCGCGTCCGCTCGCTTCAAGCTTTTCCCGCGCTTGCATAGCTTTGTAAGCGATATCTCTTATATTTCGGCTTATTTTTAGCGTGGATGAATCGCGCAAAAATCTTCTTATCTCGCCGATAATCATGGGCACGGCATAAGTCGAAAATCTGACGTTCAACGATGTGTCAAAGTTATTGAGCGCTTTTATCAAGCCCACGCAACCCACTTGAAAAAGGTCGTCGCTGCCGGCTTTTGTCCCAAATCTTTGCACCAAACTCAAAACAAGCCGAATATTGCATATAATAAAGTATTCGCGCGCGGCGTCATCTCCGTTTTGGATTTTTTTTATAAGCTCCAGACTTTGAGCGGAGTTTATTTTTGGCAGATTACTTGTGTTTACTCCGCAAATTTCTACTCTGTGCGACATATTCCTCCTTTTTTTAGCTGCGCGAAGACATATCGGGCGCTAAGTAAATATAATATTTACAATTTGTATGGTAAATATACAAAAATCCTTACGACTCGTAGGAACTTTTTTTCGCAAAGTCATTTATTTTTTCTTTTTTTGACGGAAAATACCGGGGTTTTAGCGTAAGATTTATTTTGCATAAAAAGACAAAGCGCCGCAATTCCCAAGGATATTGACGCCGTAATGTGATAATAAGTTTTGAGAGGAGTTATTACCGACATCAAAAAGAGAATGATTGAGGCGAACAAAAAGCGACGCGCATTGCTTGCGGAAAACAAGCTTTCAAATATTAATTTAACGGCGGCTTTATCTTTTTTTATTTTTTTGTTTTGAACGGGGACGATCGGAAGCGCGTCGCAATTTTTTAGATGCTTGTACAAAGCGTGAATTTTTATATATATCGTTTCAACGTTGAAATCATTTGAGATGAGATAAATCTCGCGCTCTAAGGAGCCGGCTATAATGTAAATTTTTTTTGCGTTGTGTAATCTTGCCGTTCGGCACATCTTCACAAATTCATCCTTAGATATCTTTGAGTATTTAAATACGGGGAAAACCATCGCGCGTTCATCGTCTGTGGAGTCCAAAAGGATTTTGTCTTCGAGAATCACGGGATTAAACTCCTTGTCAAAAGTTTTTGCCACATGTTCGGCGGCAAACGCATTACCTTGAACGATGAAATATTTAAATAAGTTTTGAGAGCTGACGCGCTCTCTTTTTAACCTTGACGAGATAAATTTTGAATATAAAAGAGAGCCGGCTATGGTAAAGACGGCGGACAACGCAAGGGCATATATTATACCGACGCCTATGGAAACGAGTATGATAGCCGACGCCAAATAAAGAGCCAGACGTACGGATAAAAAATCGATAATTTTTGCCATAGTAAGATTATTTACATCTATTAGTCGTTTTATTACGTTGCGCGTAAAAATTATATGTAAATTATGTACCGACAAAACTTAAGTAAATAATGGAATTACACTTTTTGGGGTATAATTCCGGTTGACACAATTTATATTTTGTGATATTATATTTCAAGCCGCGTAAAAAAGGCAAAATTTAAGCATCCGACGTTCATACTTTCGGATCGCCTTTATAGCGAGTTTAAGTCGGAGGAGGAAATTATTTTTATGTATGCCATCATTGTTTCCGGCGGCAAACAGTACAAAGCAGAAAAGGACCTTATAGTTAAAGTCGAAAAATTAGACGCTAACGTAGGCGATAAGGTCAATTTTGACGTGCTTCTGATTGCTGACGATGGTAACGTTACGACGGGCAATCCCGTTGTTGCAAGCGCTACTTGCAACGCCGAGGTCATATCGCACGGAAAAGGCGATAAGCTTGTCATCTACCGTTACAAAGCAAAGAAAAACGTCAGAAAAAAACAGGGACACAGACAGCCGTTTACCGCTGTTAAAATCCTTGAAATAGCCAAGTAAAAACTAACGGAATAAACTTCGTTGCGTTTTTAAGGCGAATGAAAAAAATGACTACTGTAAAATTTTTCAGAAAAAACGGTTCTTTCTACAAAATAGAGTGCGACGGGCATACCGATTTCGCCGTAAGCGGAGAGGATATTGTCTGTGCGGCATTATCGTCTATAGTTCAGACGGCAATACTCGGTTTGTTACAGGTCGCGGGTATTTGCGCCGAGTTTGAAAAGCGCGACGAAGACGGTTATCTGAAAATGATTCTTCCCCAAAATATAACCGACAGACAAAAGCATGACGCGGACGTTATTTTAAACACATTGTTTTTGGGAGTTTCGGATTTGTATTCGGGGTATTCGGATTTTATTGAATTGGAGGTAATTTAATATGTTTATAAATATTCAGCTTTTTGCTCATAAGAAAGGCGTCGGAAGTTCAAGAAACGGTCGCGATAGCCATGCGAAAAGACTTGGGCCTAAGAGATCCGACGGGCAGTTTGTGCTTGCCGGAAATATTCTCGTCAGACAGCGCGGTACGCATGTTCATCCCGGCAACAACGTGGGGATAGGCAAGGACGACACTCTTTTTGCGCTTATAGACGGCACGGTCAAATTTGAGAGAAAAGGCAAGACGGATAAGCAGGTAAGCGTTTATACAAAAGCCGCCGAATAGTAAAAGCGGTTTTTGTAGTATAAAAAAAATATAATGCGGCGTTTTCGACGGTAAAAAAATGAAAATGCCGTATTTTTATTACGCCGGCACACTAACGCTTAATGCGGGGCGCAATTTTTTGTTTTGATATTTTTTGCGGATATGGTATACTTTATTAGATAAGAAGAGGTGCGATATGAGAATTAGCGATATAATAAAAGAAAAAAAGAGCACGTTGTCGTTTGAAATCTTTCCGCCGAAATCCGACGTCGCGCTTGATATGGATTACATATTGGGTAAGCTTGCCGCGCTCAAGCCGGATTTTATAAGCGTGACAAACAGCGCGGGGGGAAACGGCGCGGCGTCCGGTACGGCGGAGATCGCAAGGCTCATAAAGACAAAGTACAACACGGAAAGCATAATGCATCTCGTATGCTCCGACGCTACAAAAGCCGATATAGAGGCAAAACTGGCTACAGCGGAAAACTATGGGATAGATAACATATTGGCCTTGCGCGGAGATAAAGTAAACAGACCTGACAGTGATTTTTGCTATGCAAAAGACCTTATAAAAATAATCGACGGGAATAAATTTTGCATAGGCGCGGCGGCTTATCCGGAAGGACATATAGATTCGCCGAGTCTTGACGCGGACATAGAATATCTCAAGCAAAAAGTCGACAGCGGAGCCGATTTTTTGACGACGCAGCTTTTCTTTGACAATTCGCTGTTTTTTGAGTTTTTGGAAAAGATAAAAAAACGCGGCATAGATACATACGTATTGTGCGGCATAATGCCCGTATTGTCAAAAGCTCAAATTAATCGTATGATATTTATGTGCGGAGTGTCTTTGCCCGGAAAAATGGTTAAAATCCTGAATAAATATGAAAATTCAACGGACGATCTGATAAAGGCAAGTATAGAATACGCATCCGTTCAAATAGAAGAATTGTTAAAACACGGCGTCGACGGAATACATATCTACACTATGAATAAACCCGAGATTGCAGAGCGCATAATCGCGGGACTTAGAACGATATAAACTCGTCTAAAATAAAATAAAAAAAGAGAAAACAATGGAATTACGTAAATTTATAAAGGAAGCCCCGTTTGTCGTCTTAGACGGCGCATTCGGCACAAACGTTCTAAAAAAATACCCCGATAATTACGACGCCATAGAGCTTTTTAATTTTAAGGACGAAGAATTAGTATACGGCATTCATAAGTCATACGTGGACGCGGGATCCGATATCATAGTCACAAACACTTTTTCAGCAAATGCGTTTAAGCTTTTTGATAAAGGTTATACCGTGGACGAAACGGTAAAAAAGGCCTTGTCAATAGCCAAGCGCACAAAAGCGAAGTATGTCGGGCTTGATATAGGGCCTTTGGGGAGGCTTTTGGAGCCTCTCGGAAGTATGACATACGACGAGGCTTATGCGGCTTTTAAGGAAATAATCGTCGCGGGCGTAAAATACGGCGCGGATCTTGTATATTTTGAAACCTTTTCCGATCTTTCCGAGCTTAAAGCCGGCGTGCTTGCGGCAAAAGAAAACTCAAATCTTCCCGTATTTGCCACTATGACTTTCGAACCAAATAATAAGACTTTTATCGGCGTTTCGCCGGCGGCGGCGGCGCTTACCTTAGAAGGATTGGGAGTCGACGCTTTCGGGATAAATTGCTCAAGCGGACCGGATACAATGTTGCCGCTTGTCGAAGAAATAGCCGCGCATGTCAATATTCCCATAATCGTCAAGGCGAACGCGGGAATACCGGAGTTTGTAGACGGTAAGAGCGTATACAAAATGACCCCGGATAACTATACTTCGGCGCTGTGCGGTCTTATAGACGCGGGAGCGACGTTCGTGGGCGGGTGCTGCGGAACCGACGGGGAATACGTCAAAGCGATAAAAGCGCTTTTAAAAACCAAATCAAAAATTCAAAGACCCTTAATCAAAAAAACATTTGTCGCGTCGCAAAGCAAGGTTACGGTAATAGACGATAACGTGGCGGTAATAGGCGAGCGGCTAAATCCAACCGGAAAACCGGCTCTTAAAAAAGCTCTGATAGAGAAAAGCGCGGAGTTTTTGATAGCCGAAGCCAGAGCCCAAATAGAGGCGGGCGCGGATATAATAGACATAAACGCGGGATTATTCGAGGTTAACGAAGCGGAGACGCTTAGTTTTGTAATCAGGCAGTTCAACGGCATAATAGATGTGCCTTATTGCCTGGATTCCTCGGAAAAAAGCGCATTGGAGCTTGCCGCACGGCATGTTTGCGGCTTGCCGCTGATAAATTCCGTAAACGGCAAGGCGCATAGCCTTGAAGCCGTATTGCCGATTGCAAAAAAGTACGGAGCTCCGCTTGTCTGTTTGTTGCTTGACGAGGACGGCATACCAAAAACCGTGGAAGACAGAATACGTATAGCTAAAAAGATAATTTCAAGCGCCGAAAAATACGGTATAGACCGCGAGAAACTTGTGTTTGACTGTCTGACTCTCACCGCATCCGCGGAGCAGGAAAACGTAATGAATACCTTGAAAGCCGTTAGGATTATAAGAGATGAACTCGGATGTAATACAATACTCGGACTAAGCAACGTGTCGTTTGGTTTGCCGGCGAGAGATTTTATGAACTCGGCTTTTTTGTCTCACGCGCTTTCGGCAGGGCTGACGGCGGCGATTCTAAATCCTATGAGCGTAAGCGTTATGGCGGCTATAGACTGTTACCGCGTACTGTGCAATAAGGATAGGAACGCTCAAAAATATATAGAAAAATATAAAAATTACAAAAAATCGGGAGAAGCGATAACCGCGTCGTCGGCATCTATTGAACAAGAAAAAACCGACGGACTTGTTTTGGCTATCGTTAAGGGAAGAAAGGACGAAACAAAGAATCTTACCGAAGAGTATATAAAAGACAAGAACGGGCTGGCGATTATAAACGATTATCTTATACCCGCGCTTGATATCGTAGGCGGAATGTATGAGAAAGGCGCGATATTTTTGCCGGAGCTTTTGATGTCCGCTAACGCGGCAAAAGCCGCGTTTGAAGTCGTCAGAGAAAGAACGCCTAAAGCCGCCGAATCCAAAGGCACTATATTGCTTGCAACAGTGTTCGGAGACGTGCACGATATAGGAAAAAACATAGCCAAAATGTTGCTGAACAATTACGGTTACGACGTTATAGATTTGGGAAAAGACGTTCCCATCGATCTCATATTAAAAACCGTGCGTGAGCATAATATAAAGCTTGTCGGATTGAGCGCGCTTATGACTACAACTCTTAACAATATGCGCGACACGATAATGGAGATACGAAAGATTTCCGAAGCAAAAATAATGGTGGGCGGGGCTGTCGTGACGAAAGAAAACAGCCGCCTTATAGGCGCGGATTTTTATTGTAAGGACGCAATCGACGGCGTCGGGGTGGCGAGAAAGCTTTTGTAATTACGGCGTGAAAACTTATAAGGAAAATAGCAAATATGAAAATCATAGGCTTTAATGCAAGCCCGCGAAATAACGGCAATACCGCGTGGACAATAAATAAAATACTTGAAGGCGCAAATGCTCATGGTGCAAAGACGTCGCTCTTTAATACGAGCGAACTTGTCATTAAGCCATGTCGGGGCTGTTTGGGCTGCCATAGCGATAAGAACGCGCACGGGTGCGTAATTAACGACGATATGCAAAAGCTCTATGCCGCGCTTGAGGAATCCGCTGCGATGGTTCTCGGTTCGCCAATTTATATGGGGCAGATGAGCGGACAGACCAAGGTATTTATCGATAGGCTGTTCGCACAAATTAGTCCGCGATTTTCGCCGCATTACAAAGAGAAAAACGCAGGGAAAAAGTTGATTCTTGTGTTTACGCAAGGCAACCCTAAACTTGATATGTTTCAGACGTATTATGATTACACAAAGCGTATGTTTGAGATATTAGAATTTGACGTCAAAGAAGTACTCGTTGTCGGCGGCACGCGCGTCGAACAAGCGAGAGATAAAGCGGAGCTACCGCCTCTCTTAAAGAAAATCGGAGCGTCGCTTGTTTTAGATTGAGAAAAACAATCCCGACAATGTCGGCGGTTTGGAGGAAAAAGATATGAGCGTTAAACTACGCAAAATGCTTGGGAGCGCGGACGCTCCGTATATCGTGTCGCTGATGCGGCTTATTGAAACACAGAGCAAAATCACAATCGCTAAATGGTGTATCGAATATGCAGAGCGGAATATTCTGCCGTTATATGAAAAGCACTGTCCGGACGATAAACGTCCGCATCGCACGCTTGAAGCGGCAAGGGATTGGCTTGAAGGCAAGGTCAAGCTTCCGTATGTCAAAAGTATAATCCTGAATGAGTGCTACGCCGCCGCAAGGGAACTTAACATAAACCCCATAGCTCAGGCGGCGGCGCGAACCGTCGGACAGGCGGCGGCGTGCATACACACGCCGACGCATTCGCTCGGCTTGGCGTTTTACGGTGCGGCGGCGATAGCTTACGACCGTGTGGGAGTGAACGAAACGCCGGAAGTTTACGAAAAAATTGCCTCCGAGGAATGTTCTAAAATGCTTCTCGCGCTCCGCGCCGTTAGCGTGGAGAACGAATCAAATCCAGTAAAGATAAACTGGAATTGCTAACGAGGACGGTAGTCAACAAATGCCGATAGCGACATTGGGAGCCAATCACAAATTCCATATGGGTGTCCAAAACCGCACGGCATGTCCGGAAGCAGGGAAGAGCTTGAGCGAAGCGGATAGTTTGAATAATCTCTGAAAGCAGTGTGGCGGGATAGAGTTATTTTAGACGGATTTAAGATTTTTCGAACATATCCAAAATTTACTTGCAAAAATACGCAAACTCTTATATAATATTTAGGCTTTGTAATTTCAACTGTTGTATTTCTTTTCTAATGATACGTAATGATACGTAAAGTATTTCATAATACGGAGGAGTCGCCTAGCTTGGCTTATGGCGCACGATTGGAAATCGTGTAAGCGTTAATAGCGTTTCGAGGGTTCAAATCCCTCCTCCTCCGCCAACATCGGGATTGCCATCGTCTACACGGACGGTGGCTTTTTCTTTGCCTTTTTTGGGCGGTTTTATACCCGTTTCGGGGCGAATTTGCCTCTACTTTCTCTGTCGGCAATTTGTCATAGCCTAAAAGTTTTCTCAATGAGCCTCATATTGGGGTTGAATATACCCCAAACTCACCCCGAAAATACGAGTTTTCTTATGCTCCACATTTTGTGGTTTGAATGTTTTGACGAGTTAGACAGAAATTAGTACGACATCTATAATACGGGCAACCGGGAATTGTGATATACTTAATGAGGCAAGGTCGGCGGTCAAAATAGCCCACAAACAGCAAAAAACGCGGTTGTGAAATATTATTGTTGACATTTCGCCTATCACAACGAAGATAAACTTGAAACCCCGGACGTGTTAGCTAAAAAAGCACGTGCCGTCCGATATTGCGAAGTAGCTAATGTATATGCAGAAGCTATGCAAATGTATTGTAATTGTTATTGATAAGTGAACGTAAAGCGTTTTTTGAACGTTTTGAGCGCGAACAAGACGTTGTTTTTTGGATATCGGATATGACTAAAAATACATAATTATAATTTTTTTGGTAGGTGTCGGCGAATTACTTTTGAATATTTGGTAGTAGGGTAACACCCTTATCTATGCGTAAAACAATAGTTTGGGAATTGTGTGCTTGAAAAAATATTGATTGGGCGAAAAAGTCTATTTGAATTATATGCTTAAAGTATATAATACTTTAAAAGAAAATTTAGATGAAAAGTTAAGGAGTGATATTATGCAAGTTTTAGGTGAACAATATAAAAAATTAGAGGGCTATGAAATCTTTGGTGATGTTAGGTGTGGCATAGATAATGTTTTTACAAAAGGTGGGTACTTATCTGTTTGGGTTGATGGTTCTCATAGTTATATTAAGCGTGATGAACTTGATAGTATTAAGCAACATTTTAAATATATTGCTGACGATTTATACGATATTCGTAATGATTTTATTAAGCTTGGTTTTCATTTGATTGAGATTTATAGTCGTCGGTTTTTTCTTTTTGATTTTTTTACTTATGTTGATAAATATTTCCATATTAGAAAGTCCACGGCGCAAAAGCTCATGGCGGTATGCCGTGCGTATTCGGACGGTGGTGTTGATAATCCCAC
>JAISQX010000079.1 GCA_031273965.1 Clostridiales bacterium | reverse complement strand
ACCGAGCCGCCGGTGTTTGATGTTTGTCTGCCGGAAAACCCGAAGAAAGTAGGCTATAATTTTATCGGATGGGTCGGCAAATATTCTAACGGCACCGAAATATTCGAAGCGCCGCGCGTTTTTGACGCGGCAAACAATATATATGTTCCTAAGAAAATATCGTTGCGCGGAGGCGGGTACATGAGCGTCATAAACTTTCTCGCTAAATTTGAAAAGAGAGACGACGTCATAGTCCGTGACGAAGCGACCGGTTTATATTTTCTCGAAATTGACGACGGCGCCGGAAACGTAACGGAATATGAGGTTTTTTACTATGACGGAAATGACGCGAGCTTGACCGTACCGTCGGCATTTGAGGGTAAGAGCGTAATCGGTATCGCAAAAGAGGCGTTCTTAAATAATAGCTCTCTAAAGACCGTCGATTTGCCGGACGGGATAACTTATATCAAAGCTTCGGCGTTCAAAAATTGTTCGTCCCTTGAGGAGATAAACATTCCGTCTCAAGTCGAAGTGATAGAAGGAGATACTTTTAGCGGCTGCAATAAGCTAAAGAAAGCGTCGTTTTTGGAGAACGGAAGCGTGTTCTTGATAGGCGGCGGCGCTTTTAGCGGATGCGCTAATCTGACGGAGATAAATTTCCCCGCGAGTCTGACGAGCATAGGGGCTTACGCGTTTGAAAACTGTTCGGCTCTTGAAGAGATAACCGTTCCGTTCAAAGTTGAAGTGATAGAAAAGGATGCTTTTGCGTATTGCGACAAGTTAAAGAAAGTGTCGTTTTTGGAGAACGGAAGCGTATCCTTGATAGATGAGGGCGCTTTTAGGGAGTGCGCGAGTCTGACGGAGATAAATCTTCCCGCGGGTCTGACGAGTATAGGGGCTTATGCGTTTATGAACTGTATAAACTTGACCGAAGTCGATTTACCGGACGGATTAATTAAGATAAGCGAAGGACTTTTTGAGGGTTGTAATAAGTTGGATGAAATAATAATTCCCGAGGAAGTAAGAACGATAGAAAAAAGCGCGTTTGAAGGTTGCAGCGCCATTAACATAATAGACATACCGGAAAAAACGCAGAGCGTAGATATTTCCGCTTTTAACTGCAAAGCGCTTACGGCTATAAACGTCGCGAGCAAAAATAGATACTTCCAATCGGTCGACGGCGTATTATTTACAAAAGGAATGACGACGCTTTTGCGCTATCCCGAGGCAAAAACCGATACGAATTATACAATCCCGATTGAAACGGCTATTATAGGAACAGGAGCTTTTTCCGGCGCAAAGCTATTGACGTCCGTCGTAATTCAAAACGGTTTGGACGAAATAGGAGACAATGCGTTTTATGAATGTGCAAGCTTAAGTAGCGTAATAATTCCAAACACCGTTTATCGTATAGGCGCTTACGCTTTTTCTAAGTGTACCGGTATAACGAGTATTACGATTCCAAAAAGCGTAGAATTTATAGGAACGGGGGCTTTTTCCTATTGGACTTCTTTGCAGACTATATACGTCGACGGGTATGGCTCGGAGCCCTTGGGGTGGTCTTCCTACTGGGACTCTCCTTCGAACGCAAAAATAGTTTGGATCGCATAAATTGTTTTTGAAAAACATATACATATTGAAAACACGAATAACAACTTTTGTTTACGGGAGATTTTTATGTTTGATTTTAATAATGCCGATAAGATTTTGACAAATCTCACAAACGGCGGCGCTTTTTTAGTGTCGGGCAAGTCGCCTAACGTTATGACGATAAGCTGGGGGATGACCGGCGTTATGTGGGGGAAAAAGATAATTTTGGTACCCGTAAGAGATTCTCGCTACACAAAGACAAAGCTTGACGCCTCGAATGAGTTTACGGTAAGCGTTCCTTTTAATAAACTGGGTAAGGAATTGGCGTTTTGCGGTGCGCATAGCGGAAAAAACTGCAATAAGTTTCAGGAGGCGGATCTCTTGACGGCAAAAGCCAAAGAAGTGAATACATATATCATAAACGGGTGCGATTACTATTACGAATGTGAAGTCGTCGCAAAATTTAAGATGACCGAGGAAATGGCACTAAAATTTGATAAGCTTTATCGGACGGGCGACCTGCATACATTGTATTTAGGTACGGTAGTCGCCGAATATACAAAGTGAAATATAATCGTAAAAAGATAAGAACGTTTTGACCGAAGAATCTGCTTTTAACGCCGTTCGGTTTATAAAACGTTCTTTTTTTTATTATTTATATACGCTTTCGTCAAAAAAATAATCGTTAAATCTTTCTCTTCTTTTTTCTTTTAGTATACGGCGATAGGCTTTGTATTCTTCTCTTTCATAATCGGCTTGGGTGCGGTAATATTCGCGCTCAAGCTTTTCACGTCGGCGCTTTTGCTTCTCTTCAAGATTTCTTTTGTTGATTTCATTCAATTTTCTGTTTATATTTTTTACGGCGGTAACAACGCTTAAAATTGTCCATATAATTAAGCCCGCGGCAAATAATTGCGTTTCCATATCCCAAAAAACCGGACGAAAGCCAAAGAATATATACAACGCCGCTCCGAATAGCACATAAAAAAACAGATGATAAAAGCCCGCGTACAAGATGTTGATAAATATCCTGTATACGGTTCTTATCAATATAAACAAAAGCCGGAAAGTTACGGTGTATAATATTGCGCGGGCTATGTCGCGTATTTTGTCGAATATTTTCATGATTATCTTTTCCTTCATTAGCTTAACGGTAAAACGTGTTCACGGTCTTTATTATAGCCAAATTTTGTGATATATAAATGCCGTTTTTGTCGCAACGGTATTTTCATTTACTCAAGAACGGAAGAACTATTCCGAATGCGGGTTTTAAGGATAAAGACCGGAACTTAAGTAGGGGTTGATGTTGTGAATATGGGAAGTTTGTTTTGCGGCTTACGGTTAAATCCACCCGTATTATCTTTTACTTTTATGTCAATAATACGCTTTAAGGAAGGGAGACGTATGCTTTGGATTGGATTGACAATTTTTTGTTTTGGAGCGGGGCTTGCCGCGGCGTTTATTTTGACTAGGACAAGGTTCGTGGACAGAAGCCGCGGCACGCCGATTACGCTTGACGAAAAGGCGTATATGGAAAAGATAAAAGCCTTTGCCTTGGAAGTAAAGAATAAAAGCGGCGATGATTTTGTGAGGCTCGATAAAGTAGGGAACGGCGAAATTCATAGGGCGTACGCTTTGGTCGATGAAAAGATAAAGAAAGGAGAAAGATTATACGAGTTTGAAAAGTGGATATACGACAACTATTATATATTGGACTTGTCGAAAAATTTTAGCAGGATCAAAAAACTGCCGTCTATTGACGGCAAGCCGGTGGTAGTCGGGCTTGCCGACGTGATAATTGAATCGTCTATAGATTGTCTAAATTTTGAAAGGATAAAAAGAGGAATTTATGCGTATACGAACATAAACTCTTTGACGGTGGACGAGGTTTTGCTTCTAAAAGCCGGATTTGATTATGCGGTTTTTAAGAGATTGCGCATTCTTGCCAGACGCGCAATTTTGCTTGACAGAGCAAAACGCGCGGCAAAAAAGCCGAGGATAAACGGTAAATATATCAAAAGCAACAGTTACCTGTATTACATGTTTGAAAAATACGCGGGCAAAAATCGCTATATCGAAGAACGGTTGGAGAAAAACGGCGCGGACTTTCAAAGCGTCAATTACATTTTTGCGGCGGGGATAGCCGAGACGAACGCGCATGTCGCGGCGCTAATATCTTATCTTCTCGAAAAAGAGACTTTTTCAAGCGATTCGTTATTGAGCTTTTCAAAACTCAATAATGTTCTTATAGACGACTCGATATATAAAGACAGCGATACGGCGACAAAAACGGCGTATCTAAAAAAAATATCTGCGCTTGCCAAAAAGTCGGGTTTGAGCGAAATAAAATTTTTTGAGCGATTATATAAGCAAGCCTCGGAATGCGGAACGTACTTCGGGGAGCTGATATTTTATTATCAAAGGAACGTTTTAAAGACCGTAAAAAACAAAAAATCCGTATGCAAAAGCGACGGAGGCGAGATTTGGCAAAAGCTCTATGCATTAGGAATATTAATAACGGCTTTAATTTTTACTGTCGCCGCGGTTTATTTTATAGGCGGAATGGCATATGTCCTATCTCCGTTCTTTTTTGTGATTTTTTTGAAAACGGCGTTCGGCATTTTTAACTATGCTTTGAACATGGCGTCGAAGAACCGCGTCATATTCGGCATGGACCTCCCAAAAATAGCCGACGAGAACCGTACTATGATAGTCATATCTCAGTTTATTGCCTCAAAAGAACAATTCTATGAAGCGGTTAAAAAAGCCGAAACCTTACAAGCCGCAAACGATGAGGAAAACACGGAATACGCTCTTTTGATAGATTTTCCGCCGTCTGACCGCGAACACGACATAAGGGACGAAGAGATATTGGAGGAGATAGACGGATATAAGGGAAAACTCAGTTTTTTTGTCAGGAAAAGAACAAAGGTTTTTGATAAATACGGCGGACGCGAACGTAAGCGCGGAGCTGTAATGGCGTTGTCAAAGCTGGTTGTCAAAAAAAATCGCGAGGATTTTCGGGTAGTCAAAAGATACGCGGACGAAGAGAAGGAGATAAAGTTTTTTATACTGCTGGACGACGATAACGAACTTTTGCCGGACAGTATAAAAAGCCTTGTGAACCGTATAATCCACCCTCTGAATAATAGGTACGATATGCTCGCATTGCGCGCGACGTATAACGCCTTTTCGCTTGCCACAACGTATTCTAAGCGTTACGCTATAGAGTCCGGTATAGAATGTTATCCGTACTACTCCGGGCTGTACCATAAGCTTTTTAACAGGGAGGTTTTTACCGGTAAGTGCATCGTAAGAGCCGAGAGTTTATACTCCAAGCTTTATGGCTTACTGCCGGAAAACCGCATATTGAGCCATGACATAATAGAGGGGGCTGCTCTTTGTTGTTCGTCAAGCGGAATAATGACCTTTGAAGACGCGCCTAAGGGTTTTTCGGACGATTTGAACCGAATAAACAGATGGCAAAAGGGCGATATATTGCTCTTGATGTTTTTAAAAAACAAAACAAGGAACGCTAAAGGGGAAAAAATACGCTTAAAAATATCAGCGCTATATAAGACGATTATCTTTGTCAATGCGGTAAATATTCTATATGATTTCTGCCTTATAGTATTATTGTTTCTATCGTATTTTTATGAGAGGTCGAGTGTTTTTTATATTTCGGCGGGGTTATCGGTTTTTTTTAATACCTTATTTTTTGGCATAGCGCAGATATTTCAACGAAAAAAAAGAACGGCGTATAAAATCTTCGAGACTTTATCTGTCTTTAAAAGGGACGCGGCGGTGTTCCTTATGAGCCCGTTTTTTGCTTTTAACGGAATAGCCGTATACGTTTCGGCACTAATACATCTTATTTTTAAACCGCAGCGCATTTTGGAATGGAAACCTTTTTACATTGCGAGAAAAGAAAGACAAAAAAATAATTTGATATATCTTATACCGTCGCTTGTCGTCGTGACGGCGATAAGCGTTTATATGTATGCGGCGGAAAATTCTTTACTTTTTGGGATTCTCGCGCCGATATATGCGGCGGCGTTTATGCTCTACACTTATAACGGCGAGATAAAAAAGCCAAACAAACAATCGCGCCGCCAAAAAAAAGACGCGGAGTTTTTAACTCATACGGCGAAGCTTACGTACGGTTTTTTTGATGCTAATCTAAAAAATAACGCGCTTATATGCGACAATTTTCAAAAAACGCCGTATTTGGGCGCATCGGAAAACACCTCGCCGACAAACATAGGCTTTTCCATACTGGCGGTAATTGCAAATTACTATTTTAAGCTTGCCGAAAAAAAATCGAAGAACGGTTCTAAAGATTACGGAGATTTGTTAGCAGCCGACGAAATATATGAGGAAGACATAAAAGAATGCTTAGACAATATTGATAAAATTTTATTTGAGGTTGAGAAACTTGAGAAATGGCGCGGTCATCTGTATAACTGGTATAATATAACGACAAAAGAGACGCTTACGCCAAGATTCGTTTCGAGTGTGGACAGCGCAAATTTTGTTGCGGCAATCATAACTGTAAAAGAATTTTGTCAAGTTATAGGGGAAAAAACCGAAGGGAAAATCAGGGAGCAATGCGAAGATTTATATAAAAGAGCAAAAGCGTTAGCCCAAAACGCGGATTTTTCGGCGTTGTACGATTTTAAGCAAAATTTGTTTTACATCGGTTATGACGCGGGAGCCGGAAGATTTGCGGCGCACTATGATTTGCTGGCTTCCGAAGCGGGATTATTATCATATATAGGAACCATAAATTCGCTTCCGTGTTGGTTTAGGCTCGGCAGAAAGACGGCTAAACCGTATTTCAATACCCTGTATTCTTGGAGCGGCACGATGTTCGAGTATCTTATGGCGAATATATTTCTCAAGCCGCCAGAAAGGTCCTTGCTGTACAAGTCGGCAAAAAACGCCTCAAGAGTGCAAATGCGAACCAAGTGCAACGGGGTATTCGGGCTGTCGGAGAGCGGATATTATCTATTTGACGATAGCATGAAATATCAATATCGCGCTTTCGGGGTAAATATCTTATCCTTAAAATCCAAATCAAACGAGTGCGTTATTTCTCCTTACGGCAGCTTTTTGGCGCTTAAGTATTTAAGGCATAGCGCCATAAAAAATCTTTTAAAACAAAAAGAGCTGGGAATGGTGGGAGAATACGGTTATTTTGAGGCGAAAGATTTTAACGAGAATAAAACGGTAAGCTCGTATATGGCGCATCATCAAGGGATGATTATGTGCTCGGCGGCCAATTATCTTTTTGACGACATATTTTGCCGCCTTTTTATGCGCGATAAGCGCATAGCGTCGGGAAGACAATTGTTATCGGAAAAGCAAATCACATCGAAGCCGTCCAAATCTATAAAGAAAAATGAGTTTAAGAGCGGAGGCATGAAACCGGGAAAAAGCTATTATTACGAAAAACCGCGCGATTTTCCCGCATACAATATTTTGTCAAACGGACGTTATACTCTGATTGCGGACGAATCGGGGCGCGGATATTCGGTTTTTGAGGGTATGTTTCTCACAAAAAAGCCCGAAAATATTGCCGACGCCGAAGGCAAATACTTGTATATTACCGATGAAGATAGCGGTGAAATTTACAGCCCTACTTACGCGCCGTTGTTTTCCGATTACGAGAATTGCTCGTCGGAATTTTTTAAGGACAGGTGCGTTTATACAAATAGCAAGCATAAATGCTCGCATACCGTTAACGTGCCCGCCGGGTTCAACGGGGAAATTCACGTTTTCAAAGTCGATAATACCGAAGGAGAGCGGACAAAAAATCTGAAGCTTTGCTTTTTTGGAGGAAGCGTTATCCTAGGCGATATGAAAGCCTATCTTAGACACAAAACCTTTTACAATATGTTTGTAAATGTCGAGAATAAAGAGAATTGCTTTTTTGTTAAGCGCAAGGGAAGAAGCAAAGATGAAAAAAATCGTTATTCGGCTATGCTCGTAAAAGGCTTGGATGTAATTCCGGAGTTTAACAGATACAATTTCTTGGGACGGAACAGAACCCTGAGAAATCCGCTCATAATAGAAAAATCGGAGATACAATCATGCTGCACATATTATAATGATAAGAGCAAAGACAAGGAAATCTTTCCGAGTGTAGGAGACGTTATTGAGCCGTGCTTCGGGTTTACGGCGCGGATAGCTTTAAAAAAAGGAGAAAAAAAGGAGTTTTCAGTTGTAATTACCGCGGCGGAAGACGCCGAGCGCTTGGAGGCTTTGGTGAAGCGCGCAAACACGGTTATCTTTGATCGGTTATTAAAAGAATCGCCCGATTTTATCTGTAAGGATATATACAAGGCGTTGAGTCATTTTGAAAGCGATATATTAACGGATGTCTTGCCTCATATAATAGACACTCCGGTTAAAAACGAAATATTGGCGCTTATAAAAAAGAGCGCTTTCTACGATGTCTACGTAAGCTTTTCAGACGCCTTTGAGAGTAAAATATTATATTTTAAATATTCCTCCGAAAAGGACGTCGAATATTTGACGTCCGTGTTAAAGGTATTTGACCGCATAAGAAAAGCCGGAATATCGGTTAAGCTGTTGATTTACAGACCCAACGTCGACATATATCACGACCTTGTAGGGAGAACGGTCAGACAAAACGTAAAAGATTTTTCACGGAGCGTAATTGTTTTGGACGAAGGCAAAGCGGAGGAAGCGTTTTTTGGATTGATTGCTTTTATAAATTTTAACAAATACCGTGAAGGGGGCTTTTTAGGAATTGCAAAGTCTAAAGGGCATAGACGCGTCTTTGAAAGTAAGGACATCGCTTGCAAAGCTAATTCGCGGCGCGGCGAAGCTCTTGAAAGCGGAGCGGGATATTTTTTGAATGACGGCTCGTATATGGTCGATAAGGCGACGGATTTACCGTATGCCAACGTCGTCGCGTTGAAGAAAGGAGGCTTTGTGGTCACGGACAACGGAGGAGGATTTACCTTTTTTGATAATTCGGGAGAAAGTAAAATAAGCGTTATGTACAACGACCCCGTGAGCGATACTCCGTCGGAGAGAGTTTTTGTCTTTGACGGAGGACGGCTATTGAGGGTAAACAAGGGCGGAACGTATACTTTGCATCGTAACGGTATGACGGAATTTTATACCGATTATGGCGATTACGGCATTACCGTAAGAGAATACCCCGCGTTTGACGGGGAAGTCAAAATTTTTGAGGTTTATGCGGAAAATAATTCAAACAAGTCTTATGATATGACGATATTCCTGGACATTGACGCGGCTTTGGGCGCAATCGAAAATAAAAATACTCTTTTGTATGAATACAAGGAGGACTCCGTAACGGTAAAAAATATTAGGAGTAATATCTCCGCCGTTTTAAAAACCTACGGCGGCGCGGTTATAAAAAATAAGAGAGATATTTTAGACCGCGCCGGATATATGTTCACGCGCGGCGGCGCGGCGGACGGTGAAGAAGAGCTTGCGTTCGCGGCAAGATACGATTTTTTTCTGCGCCCGGGCAAGCCTAGAAAATTCTTTTTTGCGTTATCCAAATCCCTTGACGATTTGGAATGCAGAGAGCCGGAGGATTTTGAGGAGGAACGTATTAGAACCCTTGAATATTTCACAGATTATGAGAAAATAAAGATAAAAACCGGCGACGTTTATCTGGATATGATGTTTAATCATCGTTTGCCCTATCAGGTTGTGTCGTCCAGAATAAACGGTAGATGCGGTTTTTATCAGGCGGGCGGCGCTATAGGATTTCGCGATCAGCTTCAAGACGTAACGGCGCTTGTGTATACGGACCCCAAATATGTCAGAAGCCATATTCTGCTTTGCGCGGAGCACCAATACGCGGAGGGGGACGTTATGCACTGGTGGCATCCGCCTAAGTTCGGGGTACGCACGCATATTTCCGACGACAAATTGTTTTTGCCTTATTGCGCGCTTTTTTACGTGGGCGCGACGGGGGATTTATCGGTGCTTTTTGAGGAGGTTCCTTATATGGTGTCGCCGCCGCTTTTGGGATACGAGCACAACCGGCTTGAACGTCCTGACGTTTCGGATAAAAAGGAGACGCTGTTGAAGCATTTGGAGCGCGCTATAGAAAGCGCGCTTAAATACGGAGAACATGATTTGTTGCTCATGGGAACGGGGGATTGGAACGACGCGTTGGATAATGCAGGCTCAAAGGGGCGAGGCGAAAGCGTGTGGCTGTCTATGTTTATGTATAAGGTACTGGAGATGTACAAAAACGTAACAAAATTGGAAGACCGCTTAAAGTATTCCGACGACGGACTAAGACTAAAAAAGGCAATAAACGCCCATGGATTTGACGGAGACCGGTTTCGCCGAGCGTTTACCGACGACGGCGAATGGTTGGGGAGCGAGCGAAGTAAATATTGTAAAATTGATTTGTTATGCCAAAGTTTCGCCGTCCTTTCCGAGATAGCGCCTCATGCGAAAACCGAGAAAGCGTTGGACACGGCAAAAAGTCTCGTCGACTTTGAGAGCGGCATAGTAAAGCTGTTTGCGCCGCCTTTTGACGGCGAAGAGTTTTATGGATATATTTCGGCGTATCCTTACGGAGTGAGAGAAAACGGAGGGCAGTACACGCACGCCGTCATGTGGTATATCTCCGCGCTTTTTAAATCAGGCAGAGCCGACGAGGCTTACGCAATATTAAAAATGATAAATCCCGCCGAGATAATGTCGGGGAAAAATGCAAAAAAATATAATGGCGAGCCTTATGTTATAGGCGCGGATGTGTCTTTGTCCGGTAAAATGGGGTGGAATTGGTATACGGGAAGCGCGGGCTTGATGTATCGGGTTATACTTGAAGACCTAATGGGTATAACGATGAAAAACAATAGTCTTGTTATAAAACCAAACTTGCCTTCGCATATGCAAGCCTGTTCTATAGAATACCGTTACAAAAAAGCCGTTTATAACATTTCCATAAAGAGATACCGCGGAAAACCCGAAAACAAAAAACTCTTTATGATAAACGGCGTGGATATATCCAACGGAAATTGCGCGGCGCTAAAAGAAGAAGGAACCTTTGAAATAGAGGTTTATGTTTAATGCGCGTCGACCGCAAAAAGCGCCTTTAGTTCTTGTACTATGGGCGCTAAAAAAACAAACTGATATTA
>JAISQX010000023.1 GCA_031273965.1 Clostridiales bacterium | reverse complement strand
ACCGCAAGGACCCGCCGGGCAGACGGGTGCAACCGGCGCGACGGGAGCCATAGGTCCGCAAGGACCGGCGGGGCAGACGGGCGCAACCGGCGCGACGGGCGCCATAGGTCCGCAAGGAGCTATTGGACCGGCGGGACCCGCGGGACCCGCCGGAGCGGTAGGACCACAAGGGCCGGTCGGAGCAACCGGAGCGATAGGACCGCAAGGTCCCGCCGGACAGACGGGAGCGACGGGTCCTATAGGACCGGCGGGATTTTCGCCGACCGTAACCGTTACGGAAAACACCGACGCGGCGTTCGGCTTTGAAATGGACACGGCGGGAGGAACGACGGTAATACCCAATTTAAAGAAAGCATACGAAGTTTATAACGTAGATTTGTCGGCGCCGGGGGCTACCTTTGACGTTACGGTGGATGATTTGACGTACAGATTAGTAATGCAGGGCGGTAGCTTGGTATCGTCTTTGCTACTTGCTTCAGGCGCTTCGTCGTCGGTTGTTGTGGATGTTACATCAACTTCGGGTTCCGCGCATGCATCGTATGACGAAAGTGTCCTTGCCGCAGGCTCAAGCTTAAATTTAAATACGAATAATGTAAATTCGAATTATGTTGAGGTTACGGCTGTAAGGCAAACCAATCAGACGACGGGAGTCGCTCATTTGAGTGAAATACGCATGTTTTCCTCCGGAGGAGCGGTTAAGACTACCATATGGGTAGAATGGGTATATTAATTAAGTAAAGGTAAACCAGAAATTGGAGTCGGTAAAAAAAACATTGACAGAAACGCTTATATTGTATTATAATATAAAAGCAATGTTCTTGACCGCCCGTCCTTAACGGTAACGTTGGGACGGGCGTTTTATTTTGCAAAAAGATTTTTATATGCCGCGGCATACGACGAAATGCCGCGTTGCGGTTTTTTGTGGTGACGATATACGCTCATAATATATCATATGCGATATAGAAACGCGGTGATTGCACCGTGAAAGTCTATAAAAGCTAATTGGAGGATTTCTTTTGGAAAAAAAGCTGTTAATGGGAAACGAGGCGATAGCGCTCGGCGCTTTACGCGCGGGAGTATCGGTCATTACGGGGTATCCCGGAACTCCGTCGTCCGAAATTCTCGAAACGGCGGCGAAACATAATTCTAAAGGAGCGTACGTCGAATGGTCGGTAAATGAAAAAGCCGCGATGGAAGTTGCCGCCGGCGCATCCTATGCGGGGGCGCGGACTATGGTGACAATGAAACAAGTAGGGCTAAACGTCGCCTCCGATCCTTTGATGAGTCTAAACTATGTCGGAATAAAGGGCGGAATGGTGATTGTTTGCGCCGACGATCCGGGACCTATTTCTTCTCAAACCGAACAGGATACTCGGCATTACGGAGAATTTTCAAAGATTGCGGTTTTTGATCCGTCCTCGCCCGAGGAGGCCTATCTTATGATAGCCGACGCTTTTGAATTTTCCGAAAAATACGGACGTCCCGTGGTATTCCGTCCGACAACGCGCGTTTGTCACGGCGTTGCGGCGATAGAAATTCTGCCGGATTTATCGGTTAAGCCGCCGGACGGCTTTTTTAAGGACGGGGGAAAATGGGTTATTTTCCCAAAATTGGCATACGAAAATCATTTAATAATAGAAAGACAATCCGAGGAAATGAGCTTAGATTTGTCAAATTACAATAGAAACGTCGTCACGGGTTTCGGCAAAAAAGGAATAGTAAGCGGAGGCGTGAGTTATGCCTACACTTTGGAAGCGTTGAGATTGTCGGCGGAAAAAAACGGCGCGATACCGCCCCACAAGCTGTTCAAAGTTTCGTCGTATCCTTTTCCGGAAAAGCTGGCTTTGAGCTTCCTTGAAAACCTGGATGAAGTTTTGGTAATAGAGGAGCTTGACCCCGTTATAGAAAACGCTCTTTTAAGAATATGCGGAAAATACGGTATAAAGGTAAAAATTTGCGGAAAGTCTGACAAGAGTATTCCGCGCGCCGGAGAAAACACGGTGGAAATTGCAAGCCGGAGCATAGCCGCATTTTTAAATATTAAGACAAACGAGAATGCGACGCGGGGAGAAAGTCCTCCCATACTTCCGACGCGGGCGCCGGTTCTTTGCGCGGGATGCCCGCATAACGCTTCGTTTACCGCGGTAAAGGAAGCCGTAAGGCGGTATGCGCAAAACAGGAAAGTCGTCTATTCGGGCGATATAGGCTGTTATACTTTGGGAAATACCCTCGATATGGTGGATACCTGTTTATGCATGGGCGCGGGAATAACCGTCGCGCAAGGCATAAACCGTGTCGAACCCGATACTTTGAATTTTGCTTTTATAGGGGATTCGACATTCTTTCATACGGGAATACCCGGTATAATCAACGCCGTTTACAGCGGTTCAAATATAATAGTCGTCATACTTGATAATTCCACGACGGCTATGACGGGCGGACAGCCGCATCCGGGCACGGGAAAAAACGCTTCTGGCGGAGAAGCCAAAAAAATAGATATTTTTGAGGTTTTATCGGCTATAGGCGTTACGGATATCGTTCGCGTAAACCCTTATGATAAGGCGAGCGCGGATGAAGCGGTGTCGCGAATGATTGAAAAAAAAGGCGTAAGAGTGATTTTGTTTGAAGCTCCGTGCATAAAAATGAAGGGATAAAATAAATGATAACGGAGGAACAAAAGTGACCGATTGTATAATTACCGGAGTAGGCGGACAGGGCATAATACTTTTATCGCGTCTTATAGGCGCGGCGGCAATGGAAAAAGGGTTCGGCGTAAGAGGAACGGAAACGATAGGAATGGCGCAGAGGGGCGGAAGCGTGGTAAGTCATGTAAGAATAGGAGACGGCGTCATGTCGCCGTTGATTCCGCTGAAAAATGCGGATATATTGCTTGCGTTGGAGCCTTTTGAGGCCGTCAGAAATCTCCATTATCTCAAAGAGGACGGGATAGTGTTTTCTCTCGACAAACCGGTTAGAACACAGACTAAGCCTTTGACGGATCCAAAAGACGGCGGATATGAAATCTCGGAAAGCATAGGATATCTTAAAAGAAATGTGAAGCGCCTTGAGCTAATATCATACGATAGTCTGGCAAAAGCCGCAAAAAACGTAAAAGCCGTAAACACCGCTTTTCTTGGGTTTGTGGTCGAAAAAGGCGTTTTTCCTTTTAATACGGAGGACATAGAGCGCGCTATGCGGGCGCGTATTCCCGAAAAATATTTGGAAATGAACTTGGAAGCCTTACGCGGATTTGGGAAATAATAGCCTTTCTAAATTATCGGATAAATAATGAGGTACGAATTATGCGAATGACTCAAGAAATTCTCGACGCGATAAGAAACGTCGTAAAGCATGCAAAAAACGGCGAATTTTATAAAAGATATTTTAAAGATATAGACCCGGAAAATATAAAAACCCGCGAGGACTTTTTGCGTTTACCGTTTACGGAAAAGAACGATTTGCGCGACGCATATCCTCTGGGATTACAAGCGGTCGGCGACGAAAAAGTTGTTAGAATACATTCGTCGTCGGGGACTACGGGAACGCCCGTTATTATTCCGTACACAAAGAACGATGTCAAGGATTGGAGCGAAATGTTTAAGCGCTGTTATGAAACGGCGGGCGTGACCAATCTTGACAGAGTGCACATTACCCCCGGATATGGGCTTTGGACGGCGGGTATAGGCTTTCAGGCGGGCGCCGAAGCGCTGGGAGCTATGGCGATTCCGATGGGACCCGGCAACACCGATAAGCAGCTAAAAATGATGGAGGATATGAAGTCCACCGTCTTGTGCGCGACCTCCTCTTACGCTTTGTTGCTTGCCGAAGAGATTGAAAAGCGCGGAATAAAGGATAAAATTTTTCTTAAAAAAGGTATAATAGGTTCGGAGCGTTGGGGCGAAAAAATGCGTAAGCGCATAGCCGGCGAATTGGGCGTGGAGCTTTACGATATTTACGGTTTAACGGAAATTTACGGACCGGGCATAGGCATCAGCTGTAAATACGAATGCGGAATACATATGTGGACGGATTATTTTTATTACGAGATAATCGATCCCAAAACGGGGCAAAACGTAGAAGAAGGCGAAATAGGCGAGCTTGTTATAACAACGCTAAAAAAAGAAGGCGCGCCGCTTATTCGATACCGCACGCACGATTTGACCAGAGAGATTAGCGGCGAATGCGGGTGCGGCAGTCAGTACCCGCGGATAGACAC
>JAISQX010000210.1 GCA_031273965.1 Clostridiales bacterium | reverse complement strand
CCGGCGTTACAAAGAATCAAATCGGTTGGTATGAATGGGTTGTGACCGGATTAAAGACCGAGGCGGGCAAAAATATTGAAACCATGCTTTTGGCGCATATACCGTTCCATGCCGCGGCTTATGCGGCGAAACTAACTTATGCGGGAAGCGTATTGGGATATGCGGATAAGCTGATTTCTCCGGAGGACAAATATCTTTACGGAACTGACCCTTTTGACGTCGAGAGCGAATTTGGTTATGAAACCGCCGAATATAAAGCGTTTAGGGAGGCGTATAAAGCCGAAGGGAACAAGGGCTACGAGATTTTAACGCTGTCTTCGTATTATGAATACGCGCAAAACGACGAGTTTTTTGAAGTTATAAAAAGCTTGGACAGCACTAAACAAATAGTTTCCGGGCACAATCATTGCGACGGATATTCCGTAATATTTGACGGCATAACCTATACGTCCGTCGTAAAGACGGGCGACATATACGTTCACAATGATTGGGATAACGGCAACCGCGGGGGAACGCTTTTTTCTTTTGAAAACAAAGACGGCACAATCGCGGTGTCGAGTAAAAGATTGTTTGTTTAGGCTTCGACGGGTTTACGATTAAGAGCGGAAATAAATATGCGGGAAGAGAACTTTTTAGAAAAAAGGTCTCTTCCCGCATTTTCTTTCGGAATGAGTAATTATTCATTTAAGATTTCATATACCGATCCGTACACCGTGGAGGCTTTATCCACCCAATTTTTGTAAATCCATTTTGCGTCATGCCGGTTCTGGACGATTAAACGCAATTCAAAAAGCGTGTTCACAGAGTCGTTGATCTTTAAAATAAGAGTGTAAGTGCCGTCAAGGTTTTTGTAATAGTCGCTTGTATATTCCTGTTTGCGCTTGTGTTTCTGCCTGTTTTCCTTTAGATAAGCGGCGATTTCGTCGCGTAATGAGACGGGAATGCGATGAAAGAAGTGCCCCAAACAAGCGGTTCCGTCCGCGGTGATTATATATAGTTTTTTGTTGGTGGGCGGGTTGCAAAGCAGACCCGCTTCCGTTAGTTCTTTAATTGCGCTTTTGCAGATAAAATATTCGAGCCATTCGTTTGCGGACGTGCAAATTTCGAGCAAAGTGTCTTCGCTTGTGGGAAATTCCATGTGCTCTACTGTGAACAGCACTATTAATCTGCTTACGGCAATATCGTTCATTTGTCTTTAACCTTTTGTGTTTTTCGGTAACGACGAGTTGTTTTCATTCAAAAATCAGTTGATTATCACCGAACGGTAATTCAACGGGTTGACGCTCATGTCCTTTATTATCTCGGGAGCGTTATCAAAGCTTATCCTGTGACTGACGAGGGAATCAAACTTCAAGATTTTGTTCGCCAATATGTTTACCGCCGAAGGAATTTCGTTGTAGCCGTTGTTTATCCCTATGCAAGTCAGTTGCTTTTTTAGAAGGGGAGTGATGTTTATATCTAATTTATCGGTAAAGATATTAAAACCCATCAGGGCGACGCGACCTTTTTTACGGGCGAGCGACAACGCGGAATAAAAGGGAAGACGAGCGCGCGATTCAAAAACGACATGCTCCGCCATCTTGCCTCCGGTAATCTCCAATACGCGGTTTATGCAATCGGTTTCCGTGGGATTTATTGTGTAGTAAATACCGTTTGAGCGGCAGATGTTGAGAAATTCGGTGTTTGAGTCTATTATTATCGGGATTCCGTGATAATAGAGAACGAGTTGCGCAAAGATGTTACAGAGCGAATTTGCGCCCAATATCGCGACGTATTGATTTTTTTCTATGCCGAGTATGCTTATAGTCTTCAATGCAAGCGCTATGTGCTCTACAAAAACCGCCTCGCTGTCGTCAATACTCTCCGGCATGGGTATGACGTTTTGTATAGGCAGGTCGACAAAGTCTCTCAAAAAACCGTCTACCGTGACGCCCATTATGTCGATGTCCGAATATAATATATCTTTTTCGTTTTCAGAATGACCGTGAGTGCGCGAATCCTTTGCGGTTTTGCTTATATAAGGGGAGATTATGACCTTTTCTCCTTTTTTAAATTCGTCGGATATGGATTCGCTTATGACGCCCATAGCCGCGCGTACGGGGATAATCGGATATTCTCCCAATCCCGCATATAAAGCGCTGTCCGTAGAGGTAAGCGCCGATTTTGTTATGCGTATTTTGACTTGTCCTTCTTTTAGTACGGTCGCTTCTCTTTCTATCGGTGAAAAAACACCTTTTGATGTGATTTGCCAGCCTTTCATCTAAAAAAACTCTCCCAACGAGATTTAATAACTTTGACGCCGAAAGCGGCGTAGAAAAAAATATCTAACGGCTCTTTGCGGCGCGACGCAAAAAAAAAAGAATTTTAGCGTCGGAAAGCATTATTTTTAATAGTATAACACATTTTGATGCAAATGTAAAATATTTTTGCGTAGACCAAAACTCGTGTCATAGGGCTTAAGCGGTAAAATGCGCAAGCCCTAATTTAAAGGGCTCCCGTTCATTTCGCATAAGCTTAATTCGCCGATTGTACTTGTTTTACGTCGGTAATTGGCGCAATTTATCGTTTTACGTTTACGGTTCGCCAACGAAGCGACCAACCTAAAAGAGCCGCCCGTCGTGAGGATTTGCGCTTTTTACGTGAGAGTCATGCAAAATTATCGGTGACAAATTGTTGACATTTGATAAGATAACTAGTATAATTATAAAAATATATTCGGTCGGCATAAATAAGTGACCTATCGGTTTAAAAAAAACGGAGTAAATAATGAAAAAAAGACTTTACAAAATCATTTTTGCGGCGCTTATCGCCGTTATGATTTTTTCGCTTGCATCTTGTATAACCAAGATTCCCGGAGGAGACTCGTCCGCCGATGTTATCGGGAACGGCTCGCTTGTGGTGCAACAAGGCGAGTATATCTATTTTGTCAACGGTAAAACAACGCTTACCGCCGACAATAAAAGCGGCAACGTGGTAAAAGGCGCGATTATGCGTTCAAAAATTGATTCCGACGGAAATATCGTCGGCGGCTTAGAAACAATAATTCCTCAGGCGTTCTTTACGGATTACGCGGACGGAGGATTGTATATTTTTGGAGAATGGATATATTATGTGACGCCAAATCCGTCAAAAGACAAGAACGGCAACGTCCTTTCAAGTCAAACACTCGTTATGAGAACAAAAATAGACGGAACAAAAACTAAAAAAATCGCCACTATAAAATCCGCGAGCGTTAAATATAAAGTAACGGAAAATTATTTTATCTATCTTGACGGCACCGATCTGAAGGCAATCGACTTGAAGAAGAATAATTTCAAAATTACGACGGTCGATACGGGAGTCGCAAATTTCCTCGTTCCGAAAGCTCCCTATTATTCCAAAAACGGTTTTCCCGATATTTGGAATTATGTGGTTTACACAAAAAATTCGGGTGAAACGAAAACGGGATATACGCATAACGAAATCAAAGCGACAAACGGAAAAGATATAAAAACTTTAGTATCCGACAATGCATATTTTATTGATAAGACAAGTTGGTTCGGCGCCGACGATCTAAAATACAGAGTATATAACTATACTCCGGTTTCGGCGAAATTTGACGGCGCTAACCTTATTGTGTATGCAAACAGACAACACCTCGATACGGCAGGCAACAATGCGGAAGGGTTGTTTGTCTATACCTTTGCGGAGGGAAATTATTCCTTTAATAGGGATACGGTAAAATATATTGCAAGCGCCGCACAGACGGTGTTTGTACCCGTCGCGGGCGGGATATTGGTAAGCGAGAACTCGACGGTATTATATTATTCGGGAGACCTTGAAAGAAATGCGTATCACGAGGGAGCAAAGGATACGCTTCCAAAGCCGGTTAAGGTTTACGGGGGCGCGGCGACTCTTTTGAGCGTAAAGAGTATGGGGGAAGACGGGCGTTACAACGTCATATTCCACAACGGTTCGGGGAAATTATGCGCGGTTAAGATAAATATTTACAACGGCGCCATAGCCGATGAAAAAGGCGAATACAGCTCGTTTGCGCCGGAAGACAAGGTCAAAGTATTGATAATGTCCGGCTTTGACGGCACTTGGAACGCTCCTATATTCAGAACTCACGGAAAGATAGAATACTTGTATTTTATTTACAACAATAATTACGATTATCTTCACAGAATAGTCCTTACGGGAGAAGAGGGTTATCTCCCCGCGGAGGATTGGGAAGATTCCGTTCTTCAAAGGCTCGGCAAGTTTAGCGGCGACGACCAAACCGCGTATGATGCGCGTGAAAAAGAAGAAAATAAATAAGCCCGTAAGTAGATTCTTTGCGATTGTCGGTTAATACCGTTTCTAAAAAAATACAATAATTTTGACGGAATAGATAATTTTATCTGTTCCGTTGTTTTTGCAAAGTTTTACCCCGTTAATCTATTCGGGTCATGTTGATTGCGACTCGTCGTTAAGAGGTTTTGCAATGAGCAAAAAATGCCGCAGATAGACTTACCTGTAAAAAAGGGGAATATGCCGCGCCGAAAGTTGAAAAAATGAGAAAAATTATTTTTTTTGAAAACGTTAAAACACTTTACTATTACCGAAAAATGTGATATCATGTTCCAAGTACCTTTTGCGATGTTCGGCGATTCGGCTCCGACGCAATACGCCGCGAAAGGCTAATAACCGCATTTTTCTAAAGATTGCGGTGTCCAAAATAAGGAGGAGAAAAAATGGACGAAATTATTAAAAACGACGAAGCTGCAGAAACGGCGGTTGAAGTCAAAGAGGAAAACGTTACGGCGGAAGCGGCGGTTGAAGTCAAAGAAGAAAACGTTACGACGGAAGCGGCGGTTGAAGTCAAAGAAGAGGACGTTACGACGGAAAAAGCCGTTGACGTCAAAGAGGAGAACATTGTTGCGGACGAGATAATCGTCGAAGCTGTCAAAAAAGAAAACAAAAAGACGGAAGTTATCGAAAAATTTGCGAGACACGAGGGTGACACGGGTTCGGCGGAAGTGCAAATAGCGCTTTTGACGCAACGCATCGCAAAGCTTAACGAACATTTGACCGTCCATAAAAAGGACAATCATAGCAGACGCGGTCTTCTAAAAATGGTGGGCGCGAGAAGAAGCCTTTTGAATTATCTAAAAGAAAAGGATATTGAGCGTTACAGAGCAATCATAGCCGAACTAAAACTCAGGAAATAAAAAAAATCGATATTCCGTTTTTCTTAAAATATTCGGTAAGAGAAACGGAATATTTGTATTATAATGTAACAAAATAAATCGGAAATAAAGAAAAAATATTTTGTAAATAAAACAAGCTTTGCCGGGGTAGATTGGCAAACGCGGGAGGGAAAAATGACAGAAAGAAAAATATTTCAA
>JAISQX010000075.1 GCA_031273965.1 Clostridiales bacterium | reverse complement strand
CGGTATGTTCGAAAGGAATATTAAGCAAATCGCGCGCATAGTGCATTCGAAGGGCGGATTGCTGTATTATGACGGGGCGAATTTGAACGCCGTAATGGGTAAGATTCGACCGGGCGATATGGGGTTCGATATCATGCATATAAATCTTCACAAAACTTTCTCCACGCCGCACGGCGGAGGAGGTCCCGGCAGCGGACCTATACTTTGTAAACGCGGACTTATACCTTTTTTGCCGTACCCGTCCGTCATAAGGAATGAGGAAGGAAAGTTTTCCCTAAAAAAGCTTTCGGAGCTATCGATAGGTAAGGCGCGCGCTTTTTACGGGAATTTTCTCGTATGCGTAAAAGCGTTCGCATATATAACCGCGCTGGGAAAAGAGGGAATACGCGACGCCGCGGAAAAAGCCGTTTTGAACGCAAATTATATGAAAGCGCTCGTTTCCGAATTTTTAAAAGTGCCGTACGGCTCTTTATGTATGCACGAATTTGTCGCGTCATGCGAGGACTTAAAAGAGAAAACCGGAATATCGGCGCTCGACGTCGCAAAATCTTTGATCGACAAAGGAATGCACCCGCCGACAATATATTTTCCGCTGATCGTTCACGAGGCGCTTATGTTTGAGCCGACCGAAACCGAGTCGAAAGAATCCATAGATTGCGCCGTGGAAAAGCTCCGCCAATCGGTGGCGGCGGCGGCGATGAATCCGGAATCTTTAAAAAACGCGCCTTCGACTACCCCCATTGGCAGACCGGACGAAGTAAAAGCCGCGAGAAAGCCGATTTTGAAGTTTTAGGGGCATACATGCCGTAAAAAACGGTTTTAAAAAGTATAGCTATTGTTGAGGCTGCGTAATAATTAACCGCAACCTTGTAGCTTTATTTTTTGCGGCGTCTTTTTGTTTAAATTCTGTCTTTTGCGCCTTTTAACGTAGCTCCGCTACGCCTAAGGCACAAAGAGGCGAAAATTTATCTCAAAAGTCCGCTCGCAAAAATCTCAAATTATTATTACGCAGCCTCGTTGTAAGAGAACCGCGCGGGAAGTTAAGATATATCATGGCTTCCGCTCCGCGGTTTTTTTCTTTTTAATTGACTTTGCGCTTTTAAAGATAAAGAGAATCGAAGCGGCTATCAAAAAGCCTATGAATATATTCGGGACGATCGCCGCTTGCCGTGAAAAAAAACGCATAAGCGCGACGAGGAATACTGACGCCGCCATATTTCCTAT
This sequence comes from Clostridiales bacterium, assembly GCA_031273965.1. Taxonomy (GTDB): domain Bacteria; phylum Bacillota; class Clostridia; order Christensenellales; family JAISNN01; genus JAISNN01. The sequence goes on along the minus strand of JAISQX010000075.1, from coordinate 1,449 downwards.
GGCGATGCTTATAAAAGAGCGGAGTTTGTCAAGCTTTAAAAATACGGCGATAAGCGAACTTGACCAAATTCCCGTCAGCGGAATCGGCAGAGCCGAAAGCAAAAACAGCATTCCGTATATGACTTTTTCTCCGCCCTTATCGTTTTTTTCGGCGGAACGCAACGGAGAGTTATTTTTTTTGCGGCTAAAACGGGTTTTAAAGCGCGAACGGTCTTTTTTTTGCGCGCGCAAAGCAAGCCGCTCGGCTTTTTGAGCAATCAACTCTTCCGCGGCGGAGAGTGTCTTGGCGATAAAAGAAAACCTTTTTAAAAAATTTGAGACGGGGGTAAAGAGAAGCAATATAAGCGGAATAGTTACCGTGGCGGAGGCAATACAATAAAAGCCCGCGGAAAATGCGGACATGCCTAGCCCGAAAGCAAACGGAATAGCCCCTTTGGCTTCCACAAGCGGCGTAACCGAAAGCAATATGACCGTAATAATCTCGTTTCCGAAAAAATCCTTTAAAAAGCCAATCAAAAATTCCGTCATATTTCATTATATGTGTACGATAGGAGAGGTAGAATCGTTTGCGTTATGCGTTTTTACAACGTCGAATCGGCGGAAAGTCTTTTATTCCTCCATTAAAGAAGTTTTATATAATGTCTGCAAAACGGTCAAAAAGACACATATGTGTCAAATATGTTTGTTTAGAGCCAAAAATTATGATATAATTTGTAAAACACGACGGATTTCTTTGAGAAACCGTCAAAAAATTATATGAGAGGTGGCAAAAATGCCGGAAATGAAATTTCAAATTGATTATTCTAAAGAAAAATTTAAAAACCGCGACGTAATAGTCGATAACGTAAAAGGACTGCTGACAATTCTGTTCATGCTGGTGCATGTCACGAGGAATCTTCCGCGTACCTTTACTCTTTCGGAGTGGTTTTATCATTCCGATCCCGTGTTAATCGGTTTTTGGGGCTTCAATATTTTGGATTTGGCGCCCGTAGCGTTTTATTTTGTAATAGGCTTCGTACTTTGGGACGCGACGACGCGGCATTATTCGCAGGCGGGCAAAAAGGCGTACAAAAACTACATACTGAGGAATTTTACGCTCATAGGCATATTCCTTTTGCTGGTGTATCTGCAGAACAGCGTACAATCCGTTTTGCAATCCAATTTTAAGCCGGACGCGTGGAATTATATGGCGGGAATAGGCTTTACGGGGATACTCGTCGCGCCGTTCTTGACGTCGGTTTTTAGAACAAAAGGAGTTCTTAGCTTGATATTAAAGATTGTTGCCGCCGTCGTAACGCTCGCGGTATACGGTTTATTGCACGACGTGTTGTTTAAGTTTTTTGGAACGTCGTCGGGAAGCGGCGGAGGAATAGCCGCGTCTTTTGGATTTGTTTCGACCGTTATTTTGGCGGGAGTTATGAAAGATTTGGAAAAGAAAGGCATTTTGGC
>JAISQX010000138.1 GCA_031273965.1 Clostridiales bacterium | reverse complement strand
CGATAAACCTTGTAATATCGCGAAAAAACATTTCCGCGTACGCCAATGTGTGGTGAGCCGCCGTTATGGGTTGGGCTTTTTGTAAGTGCGTAAAGCCGGGCATGACGGCATCTTGCGTTTCTTCGGCGATATCAAGCAGAGTTTTGTTGAGAGAAAGGAGAAGAGATATCGCTTCGACGCAGGCTTTTCGCGCGAACAATTTAAAATCCGTGGCGACTTGATCGTTGCGACTTCTTGCGGTATGCAGTTTCTTTCCGGCGTCGCCTATACGCCGCGTCAATTCGGTTTCGACGAACATATGTATGTCTTCGGCGTTTTTTATTATTAGAATGCCGTTGTCTATATCGGAGCGGATAGAAATCAAGCCGGACGTTATATTTTCGGCGTCCGAGAGCGAAATAATTCCGCATTTTCCCAACATTTCCGCATGAGCGATACTCGCCTCAATGTCCTCTTTGTAGAGCCGTTTATCGACGGAAAGAGACGAGTTAAACGTTTCGGCGATGGGATTGATTTTTTTGTCGAAATGACCCGTGCGGTAGTTCATAAACTTATACGACGTCCTTTATTTTTTGTTTTGTTTTGATTTTGATAGCTTCATCGCGCGAACCTTCAGAGGCAGACCGAAGAGATTTATAAAGCCTTCGGCGTCCTTTTGATTGTAAACGGCATCCTCGGAGAAAGTTGCTATATCGATATCATGCAGCGAATAAGGACTCTTTACGCCGGCGGGATAGCATCTGCTTCTAAAAAGTTTGAGCCGCACCGTACCGGTGGTGGTTTCTAACGCTTTGTCAAAGAATGCGGATAGACTTTCGCGGAGGGGCGTATACCATTGTCCGTTATATACGAGGTCGGCGAATTTTAACGACATATGTTGTTTGAAATGCATGGTTTCCTTATCTAACGTTATGCTTTCAAGAATTTTTAGCGCTTCCATAAGTATAGTTCCGCCCGGAGTTTCGTAAACTCCTCTGGATTTCATGCCGACGAGACGGTTCTCGACGATATCTTCAACGCCTATCGAATGTTTGTTGCCCAATTTATTGAGTTTTTCTATTATATGATAACCGGAAAGTTTTTTTCCGTTTAACGACGTCGGTAAGCCTCTTACAAATTCGATTTCAACATAATCGGCGGTGCGCGCCGCGTTCTCCGGGATTCTGGTGAGCATGAGGACGTCTTTGGGCGCCTCGCACCATGGATCCTCCAAAACTCCGCCCTCATGGCTCAAATGCCAAATGTTTCTGTCCATACTGTAGGGACGTTTTTTTGTAACCGGAACGGGGATGCCTTTTTTTTCGGCATAGTCGATCGCGTCTTCGCGGGATTTGATGTCCCAAATGCGCCAAGGCGCGATTATTTTTAAAGACGGATTGAGCGCTTTTATCGTAAGTTCAAACCTCACCTGATCGTTGCCTTTTCCCGTGCAACCGTGACAAATCGCGTCGGCTCCCTCTTCTTCGGCTATTTCCACCAGGCGTTTGGCTATGACGGGACGCGCCATGCTCGTTCCCAAAAGATATTTATCCTCATAAACCGCTCCGGACTTCAGAGTGGGGAAAATGAAGTTCTTTACAAATTCATTCTTTAAGTCCTCTATGTAGACTTTGCTTGCTCCCGATTTTAGGGCTTTTTCTCTTACCGGTTCAAGTTCTTCGCCTTGTCCCACGTCGCCGGCAACGGCTATTACTTCGCAGTCGTAATTTTCGAGAAGCCATGGGATTATTATGGACGTGTCGAGTCCTCCCGAATAAGCGAGGACGATTTTTTGTTTGGGCATGTTATGTTCCTCCGTTTTTTTATAATACATTTTTTCTCGCGTAAACTCCAAAATTTACGCAATTAAATTGACTTTGTGACAATAAATTGCTATTATTATATTATATAAGTCGGATTTAAGCAATAAAAACAGCGGGGTATACGCCGAAATTTTTTTTGGCTAAAATTTTTATCGGCGCTCGCCGAAAAACGAATGATTTGTCTTTATCCGTACGGCGGATAAACCACGCAAAAACGGAGGTGTTTCTTTGATAATTTTGGGAATAGATCCCGGAATAGCTATTGTCGGCTATGGGGTTATACGCTCCGAAAAGGGTATGCACGGCATCGTGGACTACGGGGTCGTCGAAACGCCTAAGGAAGAACTAACCGCGGTAAGACTGGCGATGATTGCCGAGAGCATGGAAAAAATCATTAAGCGTTATAGCCCGGATTCGATAGCCGTGGAAGAGTTGTATTTTAACAATAATCAAAAGACCATTATAAGAGTTGCGGAGGCGCGCGGAGTGCTCCTATTGACGGCGATAAGAGAATGCGGCAGACTTTACGAATATACGCCGCTTCAGGTAAAACAGTCGGTATCGGGTTACGGCAGGGCGGACAAATATCAAATGCAGCAAATGGTAAAAGTGCTTTTGAAGTTGGACAAGATTCCAAAGCCCGACGACGCCGCGGACGCGCTTGCGGTCGCGTTGTGCCACGCGCAATATTGCCGTTCGCCGGTTATGCGGAGCATGAGCGACAAATGACGATAATATCCGGAGCTTGCAATAATTCGCAAGCGGCACCGGCGGTCGTATCTATAAAATAAGGAGTTTTTAAATGTACTCATACATAAAAGGCAAAGTTGCTTCGATAGAGCTTGACCGTGTCGTCATAGAGAATAATGGCGTGGGTTACGAGATTTTTGTATCGGCAAATACGCTCGCTCGCTTTAAAAAAGGGGAGGAAGCGGAGGTTTATATCTATTTTCAGGTAAAACAGGACGGCATAGCCCTGTTGGGTTTTTCTTGCCGCGAGGAAAAAAACATGTTTTTGCGGCTGATTACGGTTTCCGGAATAGGACCGAGAAGCGCGCAAGCTATTTTGAATGAAATAACGCCTTATGAACTCGCGTACGCTATAGCGACTAACGATGGAGTTAAACTTTCTAAGGTCAAGGGGATAGGTAAAAAAAGCGCGGCAAGGATAATTCTTGAGCTAAAAGAAAAGATAAATATAGAGGGCGAAGACGCCGCCGCCGATGTAAAACGGAGCGCGCCCGTCGGCGGAGACGCGGAGGAAGCCGCGGTTGCTTTGCAGGCTTTAGGTTTTTCAAAAGGCGACGCGTTTGCGGCCGCGGCAAAAGCCGCGGAGGTGGCGAGCGGGATTGAAAACATCATTCGCACGGCGCTTAAGCTCATCATGAAATAGAGCGGGAACGGTTCGCTCATATAAGAGGTTGCGCGGTAAAATAAATAAGAGGATGTCTATGACGGATAGAATGACCGAACTGGTAAATGTTTTAAATAAGTATGCGTATCATTATTATGTTTTAGATGCTCCCATAGCCTCAGACGCGGAATATGACGGGCTATATGACGAGTTGACGGCTTTGGA
>JAISQX010000003.1 GCA_031273965.1 Clostridiales bacterium | reverse complement strand
ATATTTTTCATCGCCATAAGCGCGCCTATATTTTTTGCGTTATTGCCCAATCCGTCGTTTGTAGACACGGCGATAATCAGCGGGCGGTTATTTCTCAGGTGGGCTTTCGCCGCCAAAGTAACGGTCGTATCCGCTATCCCGCCGGCAAGCTTGGCAAGAGTGTTGCCGGTGCACGGCGCGATAACCAAAAAGTCCAAAAGCTTCTTCGCGCCTATAGGTTCGGCCTCGGTTATCGTCAAAATCAGTTCCTTATTCACGGTTTCTTTTATCCTTTCCTTAAACTCCGCCGCACTAAAAAATCTTGTGTCGGTATTCCCCGCATTGTAGGACAAAATCGGAGTAACGTCGTACTTGTCTTTAATTTTTTCCATTTCCTCAAGCGCGTTTTTAAAGGTGCAAAACGAGCCGGTAACGGCAAATCCCAATCTTTTTTTCATTTTTGTAATTCCTTTAGAGGCGGCCTCCGTCGTCGGATGCGAACATACGAATAATATCGTCGCATAAGCTATTTAAATAATCGCGAGAATATTCTCCGTATCGTAAATTTAGTATATATGCGGTTTATTATTATGGCATATCGGCGCATGCGCCGGCTTTACAGATCCAAATACGATATGATCTCGTCTAAGAGAATTTTGGATGAGGACGCGGGCGCCACTTTTGCCGGAAGTCCTTTTGCGTACAAAAAATTTATTCCGTTTTTATAAACCGCGTCTTTGTCGAACCCTCCGGGATCCGACGCTAATTCCAATAAAAAAACCCCTTCCTTAAACTTTGCTATCACATGTCTGTTTATCAGCCTGGCGGGCACGGTATTTATCACCACGTCGTACGTATCGAATTTTACGTTTTCAAAAGAGCCGTATTGCTCGTCGGAAAGAAGCACGGCGGCCGCGCATTCTCCTCTATCGAACGTCAGCACGTCAACCCTCGCCTCCACCGCTTTAAAAATCTTTGACAAAGCTTTTCCAACCCGCCCAAAACCCACCACAAGGATTTTCATATCCGAAAAAATTATTTCGGTATTTTGGGCGACAAGCATAAGCGCTCCGTCCGCGGTTATCAGCGCGTTCTTATACGCGAATTTTTCCTCGTTAAACACATTAAAAAAGCATATGCCTTTCTTGTCAAACACGTCGGTTACTTCCGAACTCTGCGTAAAAGCAAAAACCTTCGAAGCCCCCGCAAGACTCTCGGCGTCTTCCGCCGTAAGCTTGGCGGCGGGCGGAAATATATAAATTATATTATCATTATTATCGTTCAACGGTCTCTCTTTGTCCGCGTCAAATTCATAAACGTCATAGCCCATTTCCCTTAAGCTGCGCGAAAGATACTCGTAACGCTTATCGCCGCGCACGTCGATGATAAAATAATAGTCGTTAATTTGCACGGCCGCCTCCTTTTTGATATTATTTCTTTATATAAACACTATACGTAATCCGTAAAGATTTTGTTATCCGCCTATTCCTCATTCAAAACGATAACAAAGATTTCTCTCTTTTCATATAATGCAAAAGACATTCCCAAAAAAATAAGGAGCCGTAAATGTCCGAATATTTCAGAGGTCCGCACTTTAATCACGACGGCATAAAATTAAACTACGGCATCATACAAGAATCGCGGAGCGGCACGCCTGACAATGCCGTAATAAGACGCTTCGCCGTCGATTTTCCTTTGCATATCCGCTTAGGGGGCGAAAGACCCTTTTATAACGAAGATCCGAGAGCTTTTTCAGACGCACCCCGCCGAGATTTCGGACGAGGCTTCGGAAATAACGAAAGAGATTTCGAACGCGGTTTCGCAACTACGGAAGGCGGCTTTAGGCGCGGCTGCAATAATGCGCCGCGCCGTCCTACAAGCGTGGAAAGACAAAATATAATCAATACGGAAAGAGGCTCTTTTCGCGAAGAGCAGCGCGACCCGGGATGCGGCGCTGTCCGCTGTAATTTTTGCGGACGGATAATCGGACGCGAACCGGAAGCATGCGCGCCGTTCTCTTGCAAAAATATACGGCACCAAGCTGACACTTCGTTTTTACTTCTCATCGACGACGACACGCATATCTCCCCGCGATGTAGATAAAAAATCGCTGTGGCAATAATCGCATACTTTACGATAACGTTATATGATATAGTTAAATATTTTTATGCGGATAAACTCGGCATCCTCAAATAATAATATGCTGTATGTTATATAATTAATTCTAACGTATAAACGACCGATAGCGGAATAAATTATGCGTAATCGAGTAGTCGCATCTCTTATAATAAAATAGAAAAACACCCGCGAAACTTATGCGGCGCAGGAGTGTCTTTTTGCTTACCGATTGCATTTTCCGCATCCGCGGCAACCCTTGCAAGGGCTGCCCTTATGGTCTCCCCACTCTTCTTGGTCTTTTTTTAAATAACGAAGTATATTCGCAACACAAATTATTATCAAAACGACTATTATGTCTATTATTCTCATCTTTTCACCGCCTTCAACGTTATTTATCCAAATTGCCGAAGTAATTTAAAAAACAAAAACGCCGCCGTCCATGCCGCCGCAAGCTGATAACACAGAGTTAAGGCGAACCATTTATTCGATTGCATTTCGCGTTTAAGAGCCGCAAGCGCGGCTATGCACGGAGTATAAAGCAGCGTAAACACCAAAAACGAATACGCCGAAGCAACGGTAAAAGAGGACGCGAGCGACGCGGGATTTTTTGATAATCCGAATAGTATTTCAAGCGTGCTTACCACGGACTCCTTCGCCGTTATCCCCGTAAGAAGCGCCGTAACGGCGCGCCAATCGTCAAAGCCTAACGGCTTGAATATAGGGGCTATAAATCCGCCTATTGCGGCGAGTATGCTCTCGCCCGCGTTGTCCGTCATTCTAAAATCCATACCGAAATTTTGCAAAAACCAAACCGCCGCGCAGGATAGAACTATAACCGTTCCCGCTTTTAACGCGAAGTCCTCTATACGTTCGAACGTATGACGGAATAAATTTTTTACCGTAGGAAACCTGTATTCGGGCAGCTCCATAATAAATTCCGTTTTATCGTCTTTCAAAACGATTTTTTTAAATATATACGCCGACAACATAGCCGTTATCATTCCGAGTAAATACAATGAAAATATAATAAAAGGCGCGTTTTTCGGAAAAAAAACCGCCGTAAAAACCGAATACACGGGTAAACGCGCGCCGCAAGACATAAAAGGAATGACAACCATAGTCAAACGTCTTTGCCTTTCGTTTTGGAGCGTTCTTGTCGCAAGCAACGCGGGTACGCTGCACCCAAACCCCATAAGCATGGGAATAAAAGACTTACCCGTCAAGCCGATTTTTTTCAACGGTCTGTCCGCTATAAAAGCCGCGCGCGCCATATAACCCGAATCTTCCAGAATTGTTAAAGAGACGAACAGCAACGCAACCTCGGGTAAAAAGCTCAAAACAGAACCGACTCCCCTTATTATCCCGTCGATTAAAACGCCGTACAGCCATTGACTTACCTCAATTTTTATAAGCAGGCGCGCCAAACCGTCCGATACGGTTTGATTATACAAATATTCAAAAGCGCTCTTCATCGCCCGTCCGGGCGCGCCGAAAGACAGTGAAAAAACCAAGAACATCACGCACAAAAAAATCGGAACGGCAAGATAACGATTTGTTACGACCGCGTCGATTTTTTTTGAAAGAGTTTGCCTTTTGCCTTTCGCCGCACGCGCTTGTTTTAGCAGTGAAACGATAAAATCATACTTCTCGGAAGCGACAAGCGCGTCTCTGTCTATCTCCCGCAATTTTATTAACTCGCCTATTTTTTTTTCATGAGAACAAAACTCGTCCGCTTTCCCGTCGGTTTCTCCCATATCCAAATATTTTACGGCTCTGTAGCGCGCATAATCCTTTTTGTCTTTAAAAAAAATTTTTTCCGCCGAAGAGATAATGTCGCCTAATTCCTTTCCGTAAAAATTAACCGGCGCACCAACCCGAGCGTATATTTCGGATTCCGCCGCGAGGATAAGCGCTTCAAGACCTGTTCCCTTTCCGGCCGACACGGGTAAAACGGGCGCTCCCAATCTCTCCGACATGAGCTTAAAATTGATTTTTATGCCGCGTTTGTTTAAAACGTCGACCATATTCACGGCTATTATCAAGGGCTTGCCCGTTTCTATGAGCTGAAGCGTCAAATATAGATTTCTCTCCATATTTGTTCCGTCTACTATATTTACGATTAACCCGCAATCGTCGGAAAAAATATAATCTCGCGCGACGCCCTCCTCGGCGCCGTAAGCGTATAGTGAGTATATGCCTGGTAAATCCGTTACAAAAATCTTTTTTTCTTTTTTTTCCGCGCAGTATTTTTCTCCGGCGTACGCGGACTTCGCTTCGTAAAAAATACTTTTTACCTCGCCGACTTTTTTTTCAACGGTGACGCCGGGCCAATTACCGACATACCGATTATCGCCCGTCAAGGCGTTGAATAAAGTGGTTTTTCCGCAGTTGGGATTTCCAACAAGCGCGATGTTTAAAGGCACGGGTTTCCCTCTTTTTTATAAAACGGAGCGCCCTATCGGCGCGTCTCAATAATTTCAATATATATCTTATTTTTGCGTTACAAATATATGCGCGGCGAATCGTAAAACCTACGGTAATATTAAAAAAATACGGCTTATCTCAAATTATGGCTTTTGATTGTCCCGAAAAACACAACGAAATTCCGGATGCAGTCCGTAGAATCATTAAATCAGCTATTTTACGAACTTTTACTAACACAAAGGCATTGGCGGAGATATACGAGAATAAAATATTGTATGACAATCTATATCCTTCCTCAAAAAAACTATCATATCCGCATGAACGGCGACTCGGTATGCCTTGACGGCAAACCGTATGCGCTTAAATCCGATTCGGGAACATATTGCTTTGAGTTTTTGTCCTTTATGCCATTCGGGGCAAAATACTATCCGTCGTTTTCCGCGAGGATAGTAATAAAAGAAAATTCATTCTCGAATATATCCGATTGTCTGTCCTTAACGGATTGGGGCGGCGAAATATACGAACTTGACGTCATACCTCACGCGGTTATGCAAAACGTTCCCGACGTCGTTTTGAGCGCCGTCGAATACGTTTCGCTCGGCAGGCGCTTTTGCGCTTCCTTTATATGCGGTTGCCGCGACGCGCTTGCAGTCGATTTTTTGGACAATATACAAAGACCGCAAATATTTTGCGAATATTTGCCGGATAAAATGTCGAACGTCAATCTAAGCGTTTTGACTCACGAAAACCGCCAATACCTTTTGGTAACCGGTAAGACCGCCGATCGGGATTATATCATGCTTTTGGCGCTAAACGGAGAAAACGTCGATATCATATTTGAAGCCGCGGCTGAAGAAATTATCTTTACCTCCCCGAATATCATTGTAAAAAAACATTTCAAAGATATGCTTCGTAGAAAGCGTTCCGAATATTATACTCTTCAAAACGGTATGTGCGCGGAGATAAAGACTGAATATTCCTATGAAAAGAGCGTCT
>JAISQX010000155.1 GCA_031273965.1 Clostridiales bacterium | reverse complement strand
TATCGATTGGGAATACCCCGCCACAAAAAACGATTGGGCGTGCTACGATAAATTCATAGCGCGGCTGGACGACGGAATGCAAAATATCAAGCCCGGAGCGATTCTCTCGGGTGCGCTTTCCGCTTGGAGTTTGGGCATGAGCAAAGAAACCCTCGCCCGCTTTGACCAAATACAATATATGGCTTACGACGGCTGTGACAAAGACGGATACCAATCCTCGCTTGACCAAGCGCAACGCGGCTTGTTGGATTTTGTCAACAAAGGCGTGGATTTGAAGCGTATAAACATCGGCATCGCGGCATACGGCAGACCGCTAAACTCCGCGCCGTATTGGGCAAACTGGCGCGACGTTCAGGGCGGCGACGACCTATATTGGAACAGCAAACAATACAATGTTACGGCTGCCGGGCAACTGTTTGACGGCACCTTTTGCGCTCCCGCGTTAGCGGGCGACAAGGCGACGTACGCACTGCTAAGCGGCGTCGGCGGCGTTATGGTCTTTCGCCTTGCGTGCGATAAGACGATGGACGACCCAAATTCTGTAGCGTGCGGAATTGAGAATGCGCTTAAGAGATATCTAATCGAATGGTAAAGGCTTTTTTGAGAAATATACTAATTCTATAGTTATTCAAATATGCTGCTAAAAAGGTATCCGCTTGTAAGTAAGCGGATACCTTTTTTATGAATTTCCTATTAATTATGATCCAAATCATTGGACTTGAGCGCTTTTTAGTGACTATGGATTGAATTAAAATCTAAGGACAACTATGATTTTGACGGTTGGTATACGGGCTTTTTAGTGACTATGGATTGAATTAAAATACGCTTTCGACAAACTCCTCGGCGTCGAAAGGAAGCAAATCGTTGATTTTTTCGCCTACTCCGACAAAAACCACGGGCATTTCCTTTTCGCAGGCTATGGCGACAACTACGCCGCCCTTTGCGGTTCCGTCAAGCTTGGTTAAAATTATACCGTCTATCTCGACGGCCTCGTCAAAGATATTTACTTGTGAAAGCGCGTTTTGTCCGGTTGTCGCGTCGAGAACGATATAATTGCGCCTGTCGGCGGCGGGATATTCGCGGTCAATCACACGGTTGATTTTTTTTAATTCCTCCATGAGATTTTTTTTATTTTGAAGCCGCCCTGCCGTATCGACGAGTACCACGTCGGTCTTTTTAGCCTTTGCCGAAGCGATAGCGTCAAAGACTACCGCCGCGGGATCGGAGCCCTCGCCGTGCATAATTATTTTTACGCCCGCGCGTTCCGCCCATACCTCAAGCTGTTCGGACGCCGCCGCCCGATATGTGTCGGCGGCGGCGATAATAACGGATTTTCCCATATCTTTAAAATGCTTCGCCAGCTTGCCGATTGCCGTGGTTTTTCCCACGCCGTTTACCCCGGTTATCATTATAAGGAGCGGATAATCGTAAGGCGGTATATCGTAATCAATTTTTTTTACTATGATGTTTTTGAGTAGTTTTTTTGCATTTTCGGTGTCGGTTACTTTATTTTTGAATACCGCGCTTTTAAGCTCTTCGACAATTTCTTCCGCCGCCAAAGCGCCCATATCCGAAAAAATCATCGCTTCTTCCAGCTTCTCATAAAAATCCTCATCCAAATCTGCGGCTCTAAAGACCTCGAATATTTTTTTTGCTATGGCGTCTTTGGTCTTTTTCAAGCCTTCCGCAATCCTTTAAAATAATCCCATAAATAACTCCTCTCTTTTTGATTTAAAAAAACGCGACTCCAAAATAATGTTTACACGGCGTAAACTCCGATTATTTGGATTCGGCGGCGTGAAGTTTGACGGCTTCGCCGAGCTGAACCGAAACCAGCTTTGATACGCCCTTTTCCTCCATCGTCACGCCGTATAACGTATCGGCAAGCTCCATAGTAGGTTTTCTGTGCGTTATGACGATAAATTGTGTATTTTTACTAAATTTCCTTAGGTATTCGGCGAATAGATTTGCATTGGCGTCGTCAAGAGCGGCTTCTATTTCGTCAAGCACGCAAAACGGCATAGGTTTAAGCTTAAGTATCGCAAACAATATGGCTATCGCCGTCAGAGCCTTTTCGCCTCCGGAGAGCAGCGAAATATGCTGAAGCTTTTTCCCCGGCGGTTCGGCATAAATCTCTATTCCGGCGTTTAGGATATCCTTATCGCCGGCGTCCTCAAGAGTAAGCTTGGCTTTTCCGCCGTTAAAAAGCTGCTTAAATATATCCATGAAATTATCGTTGATTTTTTCAAACTCCGTTTTAAATTTCGCGTGCATATCTCCGGTCAAATCGTTGATGATTTTTACGAGGTCGTTTTCGGCTTTTTTCATATCGTCGCGCTGTACCGTCATGTCGTCGTAACGCTTTCCCGTCTCTCCGTATTCATCTATAGCAAGCATGTTTACGTTCCCCAACTCGCTTATTTTTCTCTTGATTTTATTTATCAAGGTCAGGGATTTCTGATAATCATATTCGTCTATTCTCATCTGAATAGCCGACGCATAATCAAGTCCGTATTCTTCCTCCACCTTTTGCGCAAGCGAGTTTCTCTCGGTTTCAAGCCTTTCGGCGACGCTTTCCTCTCTTATCTTTTTTTCGTTAAGTTCGGAAATCTCCCGTCCCTTTTGATTGCGCCGCTCCTCAAGCTCTTCAATCTTTGTCTTGCACTCGGCTTTGTACCCTTCCAACTCCGCAAGCCTGGCTCTGAGTTCCTCTATCCTTTCGCGCTTGGCGCCGCTCAGCGCCTCGTCCACGGCTTTTGCGGTCTGCTCTTTGATTGCGGCGCGTACGGATGTAAGAACATTCTCTATCGCCGCGCGCCTCTCCTCCGAATGAGTTACGGCTTTTTTTAGATCGTCCGCACGGGAAGCAAGCGCTTCCAAATCCTTTTCCATTTGCGATATGATAATTCTCGCCTTTGTTATACTGCTCTCAAGAAGCTCGCGTTCCATGCGTTTTTGATTCATTTCCG
>JAISQX010000133.1 GCA_031273965.1 Clostridiales bacterium | reverse complement strand
TGGGACTGTTTAACGGTTATTACCGCGACGAAAAAAAGACAAAGGAGTCTTGGAGCAAAAATATTTATCATACCGGCGACATGGCGTGGAAGGACGAGGACGGATATTTATGGTACGTCGGGAGAACCGACGACCTTATAAAGAGCTCCGGATACAGAATAGGACCGTTTGAAATAGAGAGCGTCATAATGGAATTGCCGTATGTTCTGGAATGCGCCGTAACCGGCGTACCCGACCCGGAGGGGACGAGAGGACAGCTTGTAAAGGCGTCCATAGTGCTTACAAAGGGTACGGAAGGCTCGGACAATCTTCGTAAAGAGATACAAGAGTATGTAAAAAAGCATACCGCACCCTATAAATATCCGCGTATTGTCGATTTTGTGCCGGATTTACCCAAGACGATAAGCGGCAAGATAAGAAGATCGGAGTTGAGATAATAATGCCGGGCATATATATCCATATACCGTTTTGCGCAAAAAAATGCGACTATTGCGATTTTTATTCCATAAACATAAATGACGCTGACGCGGACGTTTACGTAGACAGTCTTTTGGAAGAGATGCGGCTTTGGTCGAAAAAAACAAATAAAGAATTTGATACGGCGTATCTCGGAGGGGGTACGCCGTCATTGCTTGGGCAGAAAAATCTGGCGAGGATACTCGACGGCATATACAAAAATTTTAATATGGCAAAGAATGCGGAGATAACGTCGGAGGGGAACCCTTCGGATTTTGCGGATAAAGGCAAGGTTAGGGATTTTAAAGACGCGGGAGTCAACAGGTTGAGCGTCGGCATACAGACGATGAACGACGATACTTTGAATACCGTAGGCAGAATGCAGAGTAAAAAACTCAATTTAAAGGCGCTTGAATGTATTTCAAGTGTCTTTGACAACTATAGCGCGGACGTTATGCTGGGTTTGCCGAGGGAAGGGCAAAAGGATGTGGAAGACACGGTGCGAGATATCCTGAACGCGGGCGGAAGTATTCCAAAAAAGCGTGCGATAGAGAATGCTAAGCGAGATATTGAGAATACTATGCAAGACGTCGAGCCCTTCGGTATAAAGCATTTATCGGTATACGCCCTGAAAATAGAGGAGAATACCCCGTTGTATAAAAAGGTCGGGAACGGCGAAATCCTATCGCAGGATGACGACGCAATAGCGGATTATTACGACTTCGTCCGCGGGTATCTGGAAAAATTCGGATTTGAACGTTATGAAGTAAGCAATTTTGCAAAAAAAGGTTATGCCTGCCGGCACAATTTAACTTATTGGAGACGCGGGGAGTATTTGGGTTTGGGCGCCGCGGCGCACTCGCTTATCGACGAGGTGCGGTTTGAAAATCCGAAATCGCTGAAAGCATATCTCCTTGCTCTGAAAAAAGGCGCGTTACCCTACGAGAACGTACTAAAAATCTCAAAAGAGCAAGCGTTATCCGAGAAGATAATGCTGGGTTTTCGGCTTAAGGAGGGACTTGATTCAAAAGCTCTGAATGATTGGTTCGGAATAGATTTTTTTAATAGATATTCAAAGGCGTTAAAGAGATTTGACAAGTGCTTAGACGTATCGGACGGAAAGATTTCGATAAAAAACGAATTTTTGTATGTAATGAACACGATAATCACGGAGTTTTTATAAAAAAATTAACGACAATCGATCGACATTGTGTGTTTTGCATAAATATTTCTTGACATGCAGGCTTACATGAGTATATAATGTATTTAGATACTGAACTGTTCTTGCAGTATAAAGCATATACAACATTTAGTAGATAAGAGGCTTTTTATAGGAGTATTTAAAGTTATGTTAAAAAAAATTGCGGATAAAATTGTAGATTTCAAATATATCATTATAGGGGCGATGCTTGTTCTTGCCGTCGTTTGCGTTTTTTTGTTATTTAACGTAAACGTCAACTATGATTTGACGAAGTATTTGGGTAAAAACTCGGATACGGCTATGAGTTTGGAGATAATGAACGACGAGTTCGGACATTCCGGTTCCGCGGAGGTCATGGTCAAGGACGTGACCTTTGACCAAGCCAAAGAGTTACAGTCAAAAATTGCCGCTATAAAAGGCGTTCAGCTTGTCAACTTCTTTAATAACGACCAGTATTTTAAGGATGAAGACGGAGACGGATACGGCAACGCTTTATTAAAGATTATAATAAAGGACGGCGATTATTCCGCGCTTTCCGAGGATATCCTGCACGGTATCGAGGCGGCGTTAGACGGATACGAATTGGAATTTAACGGCGCTTCGAGTTTTAATATGTCGCTCAAGGACAGAATAGAGAGCGAGATTATTCTGATGACCGTGCTTGCCATAATAATAGCCGCCATTGTCCTTTTTTTGACTTCGTCCTCTTGGTTCGAGCCTATTTTATTCGGAATTATAACGGGAACAGCTATCCTTATAAACATGGGGACAAATATTTTTCTCGGAGAAATTTCGTATGTTACAAACGCCGTCGCCGCCATAATACAATTGGCTCTTTCCATGGACTACGTTATAATACTGCTGCATCAGTTCAATTCGGAAAAAGCGTCCGGGCTAAGCGACGCGGACGCGATGAAAGCCGCAATCAAGCGCGCGTTTTCTCCCGTTTCTTCAAGCTCTCTTACGACTATAGCCGGACTTGCCGCGGTCATGCTTATGAGCTTCAAGATAGGCTTTGATATCGGTCTCGTACTGTCAAAGGCTATATTATGCAGCGCGTTTACGGTGTTTCTGCTTATGCCGACTCTTACGCTTGTGTTTTCAAAACCGATTCGGATGCTTAGTCATAAACCGATTTTTAAGACGCCGAAAAAGGAAAGACTCGCATATGCAAATTTTATAGACAAATACAAAAAGTTTTTCGCTTTGATATTTCTTTTTATTTTTATCGGAAGCTACATAGTGCAATCGGGCGCGATCTTTAATTACGTTGAGGACGATAAACGCATAAAGGATCAGCCGAACGGGGTGGTTCAACAATTTGGCGAGAACAATTTGATGATGCTAATAATACCGCGCACCTACTCGGAAGAAGATATAAGGAAACAAAACGAGCTTATCGAATGGTTAAAAAGCCAAACCAAGAAAGACGGTTCGTCTATCTATAAGGAAGTCCTGTCCTCGGCGACGACGACGAACCGAAGGGTGACCGCCGACGAGGCGGCGGCGCTTCTCGGACTTGACAAAGAGTTGATACAACAGCTTTTCGGCATGTATTATTTTGAAACCGGCGTAAACATGAACGGGAACGACAAAATATCTTTGAAGGAATTTATCAGATATGTAGACGACGTGATAAGCGGAGAAAAGGATATTCCTTTGTCCGTGGACGCCGCGCTAAATTCTGTCGCGGAAGAGGTCTATCTTTTGCGCGCGCTTATCGATACGCTTGACTCGGATATAACGGCCGGCGATTTGTACGCGCTTTTAAACGACGACGCGTTAAAGGACGTCGGCTTTGAATTCCCGTCGTTGCCTTTGAGCTATATAGAACAGGTGTTCGGCATGTATTATCTCTCGTCGGGATACGCGAGCGGACGCGATAATGCTTCGTTGCTCAATATAATTAACTATATGGACGATAATATCAAAGGCGCTTATTCGTCCGGGATACGGCTTTCGGAGATACTCTCCGAAAGGGAGCAAAAGCTTATAAGCGCTTTTGCGGGACTTTTGAATATGCTTGATAAACCGATGACGCCGAAGCAATTCTTTGACGCGCTCTCCGGAAGCGAGCTAAAGGAGCTTGGGGTCGCGCTTCCCGACAACTTGACCGAGGACTACATAAGGCATATATACGCCTATTACGCGTTCAAAGAGTCGGATACCGAGTATAAGATTGCCGTCGATGATTTCGTCGATTTTTTGGACAGAGCTTTGTCGGGCGAAACGAATTACACTGTGGATATTTCGGAATTGCTTAGCGGTATTGAAGGGGGAGCCGAGCTTGCGAGCTACGCGGGAGTCTTGAACGAAGCGATAAAAATGCTTAAAGGGTCTTTTACGCCGGAGGAGCTTTTTGCGGCGGTGTTAGGCGGAGGCTTCGAAGACGTTTTGGGAATATCGTTATCGGACTCCGACGTCGAGTACTTTAAGCAGCTTTACGGAATGTATTATTACGCCTCCGGAGCCTTGGACGGATACGACGCCGTTTCGCTCTACGACCTTGTGTCTTATCTGAATTATGCGGCGGACGACGACGAATCTTTGATAAATAAAACGGGGCTTTTTGGCGAAAGCGAAAAGGTAGTTATAAAAGCTTTTTATGCGCTTTTGGAGCTCTTTGACGAAGA
>JAISQX010000043.1 GCA_031273965.1 Clostridiales bacterium | reverse complement strand
CATCTATATAACGCTTATGATTAGCACAAAACCGCGACAAATCGTGAGATATGCGGTGGAATACTCCAAAACGGAAACGGTGTTTCAGCGGGTTGTCGACTCCGCTCCGCCTGCCGAGGTGTATCATACGGATGGAAATCTGACATATCTCGCGGTCCTATTTCCCGGTCGGCACACCCGAAACGCCTTCGATAAAAGCGATACGCACGACGTCGAAAGCGTGAACGCCGACTTGCGAACGTACATAGCGGGGCTGAGCAGACGAACCCACTGCTTTTTTAGAAGCCTAGAAACAATCCAAGCGGTCATGGCGACGTTCGTCAACGCCTACAACAAATTCGGAGAGGCAAAGCAAAAACGCGCCGTTACAGTCAATCACAGGAGCGACCCGACGGGCAGACACCTGCATAAAACAAGAGATCTCATGCTCGCCCCGAAGGATTTTCTATAACTGCGCGAAAATGTCCACTCCCTTTACGTCATTTTCCAAAGGCGAATTTGCTTTTAAACCGCCTTTTTTCATATTTTACGCCGCGCGTTTAATACTATCACTGTGTTTCTGGCTAAAAATACCAAAACAAAAACGCTTCCGAATTACCGCAAACATGACGCGTTTACGTAAACCGGAGCGTTCTCCGTTTTTTTTTATTCGCTTCGCCGATTAAAAAACGACTAACCGTGTTTTTGAAGAAATTCCCGAACGGAGCTTTCATACAACTCCTGATCGGTATAATAAGACGCGCCGTGCGAAGCTTTGTCGACGACGACGAGTTTTTTGTCCGTGGAACAAGCTTCAAGGCATTGTTCGCTCATAAAAAGCGGGATAAAAACGTCGTTGCCGCCATGTATAAACAGAATGGGCACTTTTGCGTTCTTTACGGATTTTCTCGAATCGGCGGTATGAAAATCATAGCCGGCTATGGTCTTACAAAAAAACTCGCCCATATTCAAAATCGGAAACCGCGGAATGTGAAAGAGCCTCTTCATCTGAAACGACATTTCCTCTCCGACCGTCGTAAACGGACAATCGGCTATTATTCCCCTCACGTTTTTGGGAAGATCAAGATCCGACATTTGCAGAACCGTCGCTCCTCCCATAGAAACGCCCGTCAAAAAGATTTTTCCGTTCGGAAATCTATCCGTAACGACTTTAAGCCACTTCAATCCGTCAAAGCGATCCAGAGCGGCGAAGCCTATATATCTGCCTTCGCTGCGACCGTGCGCCCTAAGCTCCGGCAAAAGAACGTTATATCCCTCTTTCAGATAAAATTGAGCGATAGACGAAAACTCATAATCCCAATTCGAGGTATATCCGTGCATGCAAATAACGGTATTTTCGGTGGGTTTTTCGTTGATAAAAAAATTACCCAAAAGCTTTAGTCCGTCGTCCGTCGTTATCGTGACGTCCTCATGAGGAAAAGCTTCTAATTTTACGACATTTTCCTCCACATAGGCGATAATATCATCTAAATTTTCGCCCAACAATTTCTTTGAAAACCACCTGACAATCTTGCTGCTTTTTTTTCTCTTTGCGTGGCGCGCTACAAACATGATAAAGGCAACATAGCTAACGATTACCATACCCAAAAAAATCAAGACACAGCAAGTAAGTATAATCAATAAATATTTCACGGCGGACTCCTTATACGCTCGGAAAATCGGAAAGCGTTTTATTTATAAAGAAGTATAAACCATTTTTGTTTTTTTGTCAATTCATAAGATATTAAAAAAATAAAAACATTACAATTTCCCGCCGGGCGGCGCGATAGGACGCAATAAAAAGCTCATATTACTATATTAGCGCAACCGTATTAGCGCAACCGTACAAAACACGACGAGCTTACACATGAAAACTTTTTTACGTATCGCTTACGCAAATAATACCAAACTCGTCGCCATAATCGCCATTCCGCCAAAAAGCCCGTATACGGAAAGACGGTGTTCTCCGTATTCGCGCGCCGAAGGCAGCAGCTCGTCTATCGATATAAAAACCATTATTCCCGCGACTGCGGCGAAGACTATCCCCATAACCGCGTCGTTTAAAAAAGGCAAAAGTATAAAATACCCTATCGCCGCCCCCAAAGGCTCGGTAATTCCCGACAAAAAAGAGTACCCGAAAGCTTTTTTCTTATTGCCCGTGGCATAATATACGGGTACAGACACGGCTATCCCCTCGGGAATATTATGAATGGCTATCGCCGCCACAATCGGTACGGCTATTTGTAAATCGCGCAACGCCGACATAAACGTCGCCAATCCCTCTGGAAAATTGTGTATTCCGAGAGCAAGCGCGGTAAACAATCCCGATCTCAAAAGATTTGGAGACGCAATCCCGTTTATCTCGTACGAATCTCCTCCTCTAAGCGCTCTTTTAAGCGATCTTTTTATCCTCGGTTCGTCGTTTTTTAGATTTGCGGCGGATATATTCGTTATATCTTTCGTATCTCCTTTTAAAGGAATAAGCTTGTCGATTAGAGCAATTGCGGCTATTCCGCAAAAAAACGCCGCGACGGTCGTCAATAATCCCCACTTATCTCCAAAACACTCGGAAAGCGATATTTTCGCCTTAAAAAATATCTCCGTCATCGACACATAGATCATCACTCCCGCGGAAAACCCCAGACTTACGGAAAGAAATTTTGCGTTGGTCTTTTTGGAGAACAGCGCTATTACGCTCCCTATCCCCGTTGACAATCCCGCCGCCAACGTCAATAAAAACGCGTAAAGCACCTTTTCGGAAAACATATTATCTTCCTCCGGAAAAAATATTCTTATTGAGGCTGCGGAGTAATTAATTTGAGATTTTTGCGAGCGGTCTTTTGAGATAAATTTTCTCCTTTTTGTGCCTTAGGGCGTAGCGGAGCTACGTTAAAAGGCGCAAAAGACAGAATTTAACCAAAAAGACGCCGCAAAAAATCAAAAGCAACAAGGTTGCGGTTAATTATTCCGCAGCCTCATTGTCAGTATATTATCAAAAAACAAAAAAGGTGTTTATCCGGCAAAATGATTTTTCGGTTAAATGTACGCAAGCCCCGCATTCAACAACGTCCGCATTATCCGTAACCGACAAATAACGGTATACTCTATTAAGGAAAAATATCCTCTTCGTATACCGTTATTCGTTACTTGTTATTCTTATCCGTTATCCGTTTATTTTTGAACAAAATCTTTTTTACATATGGGCTTCTTTTTACACTAACGCGCCGTTGTTGCCGCTGGCTCCGGTAGAGCCGTTAGAGCCGTTAGAGCCGTTGCTTCCCACGGCGCCTTTGTCGCCGCCCGCTCCGCCGCTTCCGCCCGCGCCTCCGTTGCCTTTTTGTCCCACATGACCGCTCGCGCCTTTTGTCTTAACTATACTCGCCGGCGCCGTTCCGCTCATCGATATCGCTTCGCTTCCCGTTCCGTTGCTTCCGCCGTTGCCGCCGGCGCCGCCGTTGCCGCCGTTACCGCCGTTACCGGGATTGGCTATGATGAACGCGTTGTTGTCGTCGCCTCCCGCTCCGCCGTTGCCGCCTTTCCCTCCGTTTCCGCCGTTTCCGCCGCTTCCGCCCGCGCCGCCCGTCGCATACAGATTTACCGAACCGTCGTCCACCGTTATGCTTGCGCAGCTTATCGCGTAGCCGCCGCTTCCGCCGTTACCTCCGTTACCTCCGTTTCCGCCGACGCCGCCCGCGCCTCCGTTCTCTCCGTTCTTAGGCTTAAACAGGTTCCCCGATACGTTCGCGCCTTTTCCGCCGTTGATTCCGTTCGTACCCGCGGCTCCGTTTCCGCCGTTTCCGCCCGCGCCTCCCGTTATCGCCAGACTTCCCGTTCCTATCATTCCGAACGACAGCGCTTTCGCGTCTATGGCTTTTCCTCCCGCACCGCCGTTCCCGCCGTTACTTCCCGCCGTCGTCCCGTTCACTCCGTTGCCGCCCGCGCCTCCCGTTATCGCGCACGCTCCCGTATAATATATCTTTATTCCTATTGCGTTACCCGCGTTTATCGCCGTCGCTCCCGTTCCCGATCCCGTCAACGTAACGCGCCCTTTTATACGCATGTTCTTCATATAGATATCATAAGAACGTCCGCCCGCAAACGTCATACTCATTATATACTCTTCATTTGCATTCCCCCATAACGAAAAACTCCGCACGGTTACAGCCACGGTTACGCTATATATCTTCGTCGCGTCCGCGCCGGCAAAATCCAACACCGTATTGTCCAACGTCACCGTTATGTTCGTATTCCCCTGCGTCGACACCACGGGATATCTCCATTGCGCCTGCAATATTACGTTTCCCGCTCTTCCTTTCGGAATCTCTCCGCACGTTATTCCGCCGCCTAACTCTCCGTAATACTTCCATCCGTTGAATATCAGACCGCCCAAGATAGAATTTTGCTTCATTTCCTCCTCTATCTGCGCGAACGTCGCGCTCGATACTCCGCTCTCCACCGTAAACGTCGTTTCTATCCTATGTGTTTCTCCGTTGACAAACGTAGCCGTATATTCTATCGGCGTCCATACTATACTGTATCTCACGTCGCCCGCCACCGACCAAATTCCCTCCTCTCCCAGCATTGCTTCGTCGCTGGACTCTATCCTATACGTATACGTATATCCCTCTCCTTTCCAGGAGTTTATCTCTCCTTTTATCGACATGTACTCTCCAAACTCAAAGTAGTAACTCTCCACCGCCGACGACTCGTCGTTCGCGTTCGTCTTTACTTCAAGCTTATACTGTTCCGCCTTGTACAGCGCCGTATACTCCATATCTCCCGTATTTCCCGCTCCGAATCCCGTTACTATCGTTTTCGTCGTATCGCCGTTCCAGTAAAATCCCAAGAATTCATACCCTTCGGTCTCAAAATCAGACAATCCGTAGCCTATCGACGTTAAACCGTCCCCAAACACCACCGTGTCCGACACCGTATATTGAAAAATATACGCGTCGCTTATCCAATTAACTCCGTCGGTTATAACCATATATAGTATGACGTTGTAATATATCGGAACTAACTCGCCCGTAAGTATCCAGTCCTCTTGCGCGCTCTTCGTCCATGCCGAACCCGCCGAATATCTGTTCCCCTCCGCGTCCCTCCAGACTATGTTATAGCCTAACGCCGAAATATTCGGAAAATTACCGCCCGTCAGCATGCTCATATATTCCGCTTCTCTATATTCCACTACCGTTTGCCCGTTTAGTTCATAATTAAACTCTATCGCCTTCGCAAACGTCCTCACTTCGGGTATATCGTTCGGGTGATTTTCATAATCTATGTCATATATATACGGAAGCGCTCCGTCCATGACGTATATAACGTCAAGCCCCGTACAACCGAGGAAAGCGTCGTCGTCTATGTATATTACGTTCGCACCAAGCACGACGCTAACTATCCCCGTACAGTTCTCAAAAGCTCCCTTCGGTATCACTCCGTACTTGTTTCCCTCCGTCTTTTCATAATCGATTACCAGCTCGCTAAATGCCATGCCCTTAAACGCGTATTCAAAATACACCGCGTCGCGGATAATCAGCTTCTTTATTCTCCCCATCTCCGATCCGACGGCTTCGTTCACAACCGTAAAATCTCCCGCTATGCGCTTGCCTCCGTCCAATATCAATTCATAATCTTTTACGTTGTTCTTGTAAGCCAATATCACGGCTTTGGTCTCAACCACAACCTCAACCACGGTGTTGTCAACGATCTTGGCTACGGTTTCGAACATTGGCTCGCCCACTCTAAAATACTCGCCCGCGGACAGCTTCGCTATCTCCGCGGTCAGCCACGGCGTTTGCGCAAAATTATCATACCCTATATACGTCACCTTCGACGGAATAGCGTTGATATACGCTATACTCGTATCTCCTTTAAAAACCTCCGGCTCTATATTCAAAAGCCGCCCGTCCTCAAATATTATTGTATTTAGATTTACGCAACCCGCGAACGTACCCTCGCGCAGCGTCAGTATGTTCGCGCCGATATATAGATACTCGATAGACGTATTGCCGCAAAAAGCCGTCGGGCTTATCTCGACTACGGGGTAGCCGTTTAAGTACGTCGGTATCAAAAGTCTTCCCGACGAAAGGTCTCCGTCGTATCCCGTTATCCTTATCTCGCCCTCTATATCCGTCTGCTCATAATCGTACAAAGACGTATATATATTGTATAGTCCCGCTTGATTATCCGGATCTATACCGCCGTAAGACACGGGCGCCACTCCCGCCGCGGCTATAGCGTCGTCTATCGCTTCGGCTTTGGCTTTCAAGTCGTCCGCTATATACGCGATATTTACCTCGTCGTCATGCGAATAGTTATGTAACGTAATCTCATTACATACCTCCGCCGTCGCCGCTCCGTGTATCTGATAAAATCTGTTAAAGCCGTCAAAGCCTGTCGCCAATTGTGAGTCAAGGTCGATAAATATGTCGTCGTATATGACCACTTCTCCGTTTTCAAACCCGATTAAATTTGCCATTATATAACATAACGCGTTAGGCAAGTTTGCGACTAAATTAGTAGTGCCGATAACCCCGTCAAAAATAACTCCCGTTCTATCAAAAGCGGCGCTTATTTGTTCTATAACGGAATCCTTAAAACTCTCGCTTATATCTATCCATTGGCATAGCCCGTCCAAAATCGCGTCCGCCGCCAATGCAATCGCCTCTCCCGCAACGTCAATGTAATCGCTTAAAAGCCTCAACACCGGCGGTGTGAAATCCAATTCCATATATCGTATATCAAAAATTGCATACACCGCCACACTGACTACGGTAAAAATTACCGCTCCCACTATCACGGGCTTTAGAGCTTTTGCCAACAACCCTACTACCGTACCGCCAACAACGCCGACAGCCACAGCGGACAATATTTCCGACAATGTTTCCTCAAAACCTTCGTCCATTTCAGCTCCGACAATATCTTCTATCGTTTCCAAAATACCGTACATATTGGAAGAAAGCCATTCAGAACCGGAATCCAACATATCCTTTAACTTCTGTAGCATGGGCTGAAGCTTTGCCCACAAAAAAGCCCCGCTCGCCGCGCTTCCTATAGCATGGGCGTTGATAATATGTCCTTTTGAGGCGGCTTCCGCCACCGCGGCGTTCCATGCCTCCATAGTTCCGTCGATCACATTGTAATTCAAAAAATCCTGCGCGCCCGGCGCCGTTAACATGTATGTAAAAGGAGTTGTGCCCTCACTATAATCCGCCGAATAAAATCCAAAAATCTCTTCTTCTATAGCTCTCAAAGCGTCGTCCGCGCCCGGCGTATTTTTCACCGCGCCCACGACCAAACTTCTGTACGGCGTGTCTATACTGTATACACTCGACACATTATACGGGTGCTTCGTCGCGTACATTATATTTACAACTCCGCCTCGGCTGTGTCCGATAAGGTTCACCATCGGTAAAGTTCCGTTGACTTGTAAAAAATCATATGAAAGTGCGTCAACGATTGCATTGACTTCCTCGTATACCGCGTGGTGAAAATCGTATGAGTCGGTCGCGTCTACTATGATTATATTGTGTTTGTTAAAATTCTGTATTTGCTCTACATCCTTTCTTTCTCTTTGCCCATTCTCATTATATATCCACTGCGTTAATATTACCGTGGCATCTTCTATCTCACCATGGCGACTTACGTAAACTTCCGTACCCGCCGGTCCATCTTTTGCCTGATCATATATCAAAGAATCGTATATTATCTGCCCTTTATTATTATGGTGTACTTCCTTTCCTATCGTCGGATCATATAGCGCCTGTCCCATTGTATTTGCAAACTTCGGATTGCCGAAATCATTAGGACTTACTTGATCTTTTGCATATGTTTTATACTTTATCGTTGCCTTATTAACGTATGCTACGTATACATCGGCATCCATTTGTGTTCTAAGTGTAGTAAGTAACGACGTTGTGTTTCCCAAATTTCCGTCGCCTATTACATCTTCAGTTCCTCCATAGCCATGATTTACTATTGTAAACGACGCTTTTTGCTTATCTATGGACAATGGTTCCGTTAATAAAGTATTAACGTGCAATATTTCTGCGGGAGACAATACTGTTTCACTTGCATTTCCATTGTTTGTAGTACCTG
>JAISQX010000019.1 GCA_031273965.1 Clostridiales bacterium | reverse complement strand
GGCGTTGTCGTACTTTAGCGAACGAGCTAGGTATAGCGCTTTGACGCGGCGTAAAAAAATCCCGTCAATCGCCGTCCTCGCTATCCTCTTCGTCCCGCGACTCAACCGTGAGCGGCGCGGGTTTTTTTACTTTTAGAGCTATGAGTTTATTTATGACGAATACGGCTCCGATTATTATCGACAGCACTATAAAAATTGCAAGCATTCCCTGAATAAAAATTTTGCCCGCCATATTGAGTTTGTCAAGATACTCGGAAAGAAGTAGATTATTTAACATGGGTATTTCTCCTTAAAAACATTTATTAGCGCTTAAACAAAACGGTATTAGCCCATCACAAGCGCGATTATTAAGCCGCCGACTATAGCCGACGCCACTTGTCCCGAGACGTTTGCTCCGACGGCGTGCATCAAAAGATAGTTCGTAGGGTCTTCGCGTCTGCCCATCTTATGTATGACGCGCGCCGACATCGGAAAAGCCGATATGCCCGCCGCGCCTATCATGGGATTGATTTTTTTCTTTAAAAACAGATTCATAAAATCGGCGAATAGTACGCCGCCTATTGTGTCGAATATGAAAGCAAAAAGACCCAAACCCACTATCATGAGCGTTTCTAACGTCAGAAACTTATCCGCGACCATTTGAGAGGCTATGGTTATTCCCAAAAGCAGCGTGATGATATTCACAAGTTCGTGCTGCGCGGTTTTTGATAGCTGATCTACAACGCCGCATTCGCGCAAAAGATTGCCGAACATCAAAAAGCCTATGAGAGCCAGACTCTTCGGCGCTATAAGACCCGCAACGATCGTTACGACGATGGGGAAGAGGATTTTTACAAGCTTGGGAACGGGTTTTATCGTTTGGTCGTCCATTCTTATCAAACGTTGTTTTCTTGTCGTGACAAGCTTTATGACGGGAGGCTGTATTATAGGCACGAGAGCCATATACGAGTAAGCGACTATCGTTATCGCGGGCAGATAAGCGCTTCCCAGCGTCTTTGCCACCAAAATCGACGTAGGGCCGTCCGCCGCGCCTATTATGCCTATGGACGCCGCGTCTTCAATGGAAAATACACCGGGGATGAGGACGGCTATAAATATCGTGACGAATATTCCCAACTGTGCGAAACCGCCTAATAGCATAAGTTTGGGGTTGGATATGAGCGGTCCGAAATCTATCATTGCGCCTATGCCGATAAAGAGAAGTATCGGCATAGCTTCCGAAGCTTCTATGCCGACTCTGAAGAGCCAAGAAAGGATTCCTTCGCCCTCTACGCCCGCTTGAGTCAGCACGTTTGTGCCGGGAATATTGACGAGTATACACCCTATTCCTATAGGCAGAAGCAGCATTGGCTCCATATCGCGCTTTATGGCGAGATATATGAGTATAAAGCCTATAAGCCACATAACGGGTTGCATCCAACCGTTGCCCGTAAAAATACTCTTTACGCCTTCGATTAGAAATTCAAAATTCATCTTGTTTTTTTCTCCTTGAAAAATATTTCTTCAAGGAAACAGTATATATTCAAACGAGGATTTTGTCAAGAAAAAACCTCCGTGGGTTTGAAGATAAACGCGCGGACTTACGCGCAAAATTTTTTTGCTTATCAAAATTCGATTTCCTCGCTTGAGTCAGTCTAATAACGCGTTTTTCGGCGGCGGTTCCCCGTCGTTTATAAAAAAACGGCTCTATACCGCGCCGTATCAATTGTTTATAAACACCTAAAAACACTTCTGTACCGCGGCGTTTTATGAATAAATTGTGGTCAACTTTGAAGTTAACCACAAAAAATCGTAAAAAAAATTAAAAAAATGAAAAATATCAAAAAAAATTTTAGATATATTGTTGCATATTTACAAAAAAAGATTTATAATATGAATAATCATTATGGTACAGACCATATTAAAATTACGGATAAAACGGAGGTATAGAACTTCGGCTTAAAGATCGATTAATTCAAATAAAGTAATTTTTTCGTCCGCAACGGGTGGACGAAAGAGGATTAATGATATTAGACAAAAAATATTTAATACAAAAAATATATAAGGAGACAAAAAATTATGAAGCAAAAAAACAGATACGCTTGGGGAACGGCATTTTTGCTAACGGGCGTAATCGGCTTGGCGTTTGAGATAATACTTCTCGCGTCGAAAGTCGGAGCGGGGTACTTGGCGCATATGTCCATCATCGTCAATTTATTGGCGGACATTTGGCTTATTGTTACCGCGGCGACAATTCTCTTGGGGTTTGGGAAGGAAAAGAAACCTCATAAGATTTTGCTTGCCGTAACGGGTTCGCGTGCGCAGGGCGCATTGACTACATATCTTCTGGCCGTAAGCGCGGTGTTTTGGATATTGGTGATAGCCAGCGTAAAGGCTTTCGTCGGCGAAGGCGTTTTATCCGGTTGGGTAGGAGTGGCAAACATTATCAATATGGTAGTCATTCCGACAGCGTTTCTTCTGACTTGGATATTTTTCCCGACGGACAGACGGTTAGGCAGAAAGATTATCAACTATTTTTGGATGATACCGCCTTACGTGTACTTCTTGGTAATCGTTATAATCAGTTTAGCGTCGAATAGCTATATCTACAACTTCTTGGATCCGAGATGGGCTTATGAAGTCACGGGCGGCTCG
>JAISQX010000014.1 GCA_031273965.1 Clostridiales bacterium | reverse complement strand
TGAGTAAAAAATCCATAGCTTGGTCGGCAATCTCCGACGAATGCTTGAGGTATTTATAAAGCTCTCTGTATTTAAAGATAGCTTTAAAATCGTCGGTTTCGAATAATTCCGCAAGCGCTTGCTGAAATTGAAAAGAAACCTGATTTTCTTTCTCTTTGACTTTTAGAGCTTCGTCACGCGCTATAGACCGATGTTTTTCTATTCTGTATACGGCGTTATAAATATGCTCCGTCATCTTGACCAAAGTTGCGGTTATATCAACCATTTGAGTATTCGGTTTGACTTTAAACAGACGTATTTCCTCGACCGTCGCCATCGTATTGTCGGTGATCTCGTCTATGAGCCGTGAGAGCGCAAAAAGGTCTTCGCGGTCTATGGGCGTAAAGTAGGTTTTGTTTAATTCGTCGATAAGAATACGGCGCGATATATCGCCCTTCTCTTCGAGAGAGACGATATTGTCCGCGGTCTTCTCGTCGTTTGTGGAGCAATATTCGTTTAGAAGCTTCATGGCTTCTTCCATAATTTTGCATTGATCGAGTAAAATATTAAAGAAATTGATTTTTTTCATCATATCGTTTTCCAGCCCATATATATTTGTTGCGCGCACAATCGCTCGCGCGTTGATTATCCATACGTCTATTTAAAAAATATTTTGAGAATAAAATAAAGCGTCGCACCTATGGCAAACGTTATAGGATATGTCAAAACCCAAAAGATAAAAATCTTTAAAGAGTTTGACCAGTTGACGCTCCCGAACCGATCCGCCGCGCCGACGCCCATAACCGTGGATGAAACGGCTTGCCCGGCGCTTATGGGTATACCAAAACTCGAAGCGGCAAAAATCACGGCTTCGACTGAAATTTGCGTCAAAAAAGAATGAACGGGCTTAATTTTGAAAATCTTTTTGCCCACCGTATGTATTATTCTCGTTCCGCCCAGACATGCGCCGAACGCCAAAGCGAGAGCCGAGAACAAAATTATCAAAAATGCATTGTCGCCGGCAAAAGTCGACTCGGACGCCGCAAAAAGTAGTATCATGACGCCCAAAGGTTTTTGGATGTTATTAATGGATATGGCGGACGAGAGGATTGCGATGTTTACCGTTTGAAGTTTTTTGATGATTCCTTCGGACGACAAAGGCA
The DNA here is from genome assembly GCA_031273965.1 of Clostridiales bacterium. Taxonomy (GTDB): domain Bacteria; phylum Bacillota; class Clostridia; order Christensenellales; family JAISNN01; genus JAISNN01. The sequence goes on along the minus strand of JAISQX010000014.1, from coordinate 3,002 downwards.
CTTTGTAGGCGATTCTTTTGACTATCTTCATTATGGCGTAGCCTACAAAAAAGCCGACAAGCGGCGCCGCTACCGCCGTAAAAATAATCTTTATTATTATACTATTCCAATCTATCGGCAATATACCGAAAGCCGCGACTCCGGCTCCGGAGATTCCGCCCAAAAGCGAATGAGACGTGCTGACCGGCAACTTAATCTTTGCCGAAAAAAGACACCACAAAAGACTCCCCAAGACCCCCGAAAAGAGAAATGAGAAAGCGAGTTCATTTTTTTCGCCGGCTATGACGGAATTTTGCACTGTTCTGCCGATGGTATCGGCGACGGAAAGCTCGGCGCCGATAAGATAGAATATTATCGGAGCGGCAACGGTGGAAACCACCGCCGTAATCAAAGCCGTTCTATATGATATTGCACGAGTCGCGATACTTGTCGCTATAGCGTTGGCGCCGTCGTTGTATCCTACAAAGACCGTATATCCAAATGTTATCGCTATAATTAAAATTATAAAAATCATTTGTTTTTGCCCGAAAGCCCGACATTCCTATATTATTTTATAATTATACATTAAAACGGTATAAAATGCAATTGTTTTTAAACGGAAAAACTTTTTGACGCTTACGACGGAATCAAAAAGAAATGTGGGACGGTACGGAACTTATTTGTGCGGCAATCGCGTTTCCTTAAATTATGACTTGCGCTTTTTTATGCGTTTACCCTGTCTATGAGTAAGCCAATGGTAACAAACAATTGCTTTTAATTGGCGGATGTGCTATCATATCATTATATGATAAACACTTGACGTTACGAACGAATTAATTTGTGGAATTAGTGTAACAGCGAAATTTTGGAGGTCTAAAGATAACATGAAAGAAATTACATTGTTTTGGAGTAATATATGCGTATTGCATCGCTTTGAAAAGGCATACCTTGCCGAAACGGAAAAAAAACTGGCGCTTAAAGGCATTAAGCTAAAAGTCGTTCATTTCGGGATAGGTTATCCGTCCCGCATGAAAGAGCATATAGAAAAAACCAAGGAGATTCCCGATCTTATAGTATCGACGGATTTGGAGGTGTTTGAGGATAAGCGAGTTTTTTCGCTGTTTGAGAACGAGTTATATGACCTTAGCGGCGTTTACCGGCTTAAAGACGAGATAAAAGGCAGCAATATCTGCCAATATAAAAAGCTATTGCCGTTTTTGGTTATTCCGCTGGTTTTTGTATATAACAATTCCTTCAATAAAAAACAAGCGCTTTCGCTTGCAAGTATTATAAATGAAAGCGGGGTCGCGTTCGGCGGAATAGGTAATTCCGGTGCAAAATCGGTAATAAAAATCCTTTGGAGCATATTCGGAAAAGAAAAAACCGCGGAGTTTGCAAAGCGTTCGGTTATCTCTCAAATGCCCGTGGGAGCTTTTCACGAGGTCAAAAAGAGCGGCGCTAATATCTGCATTACGCCGTCCTTGTACGCGCGAACGGCGGACGGAAAGACGCTTTATCGCGAATATGGGGAGGGAGGCGCGGTTGCGATTCCGTCATATGTCGCGGCGATAAAAAGAAAAGATTCGCAAACGGGATTCGACGCGCTTAAAGCGGTTACGGATGAGATTTTGAGCAAAGATTTTTGCGATTATTTTGTAAGCGACGGCGATTTGTATTGCCCGCTAAAAGAAAGTAAGGACAATGCGTTTGTTTCAAAAAACGGCGCAAAGTTTTTGTACCCCGACTCCGAATGGTTCAAAAATACTTCGTCGGAAGAGTTTAACGAGCTATATGAGGATATAATACGCGCCGCGGCAAAATAATTAAAAAACGTCAGTTTGTAAAACGTTTGTCGGGCAATATCTCTTCTTTGATTTTAGAGAGAACCTTTTTTTCTATACGCGAAACATAAGAGCGTGAAATACTCAACATGGACGATATTTCCTTTTGGGTTTTTGAGCCGCCGCCGTCAAGCCCGTAGCGGTACTTTATTATCTCGTATTCGCGGGGAGAGAGGATATTCTTTATAAAGCTTATTAGGTTTTCGCTTCGGAGTTTATTGTCCACTTGTTCAAACACGCCCATACCCGGATCCACAATCGTCTCGGCTATAGTTATTTCGTTGCCTTCTTTATCGCGCCCTATAGGGTCGTACAGCGATATATTTTTGTTTGTGCGCTTTGACGAGCGAAGCACCATAAGAATTTCGTTGTCAATGCATCTCGCCGCATAGGTGACGAGCGCCGTGCCTTTTTCCGGAGAATATGTGTTTATCGCTTTCATAAGCCCTATGTTTCCCACGGAAATTAGGTCTTCCTGATCGTTATAATTGCCGTATTTTTTGGCTATATGCACGACAAGCCGCATATTATGGCTCACAAGTATATCCCGCGCTTCCTTGTCGCCGGCTTTTGCTTTTTTTATGTATTCCTCTTCTTCTTCTTTAGGTAACGGCTTTGGAAAGGCGTTTTTATTCTCTATATAAGACGTGAAAAATAGGTTGTGCAAGAGTAAAAATAGTCCGTTTAAAAACATAATTTCACCATTCTCCGTAAAAATTTCTTATTCCGCAAAGCACGCGGTCTATTACATTATATGAGATAAAATGATGAATATTGTAGCTTTTTAAATTTTATTTCTGCTTTACATTTGCTTCTCTATGCTGTAAAATAAATATATTGCCGCAAATTGCGATATAGGTAAGCCTTTAGAGATAGATCGGGCAAGGCGTCGCAAAAGGAGCGCGAATGGAATTTATATCGGCAAAAACGATTTTGCAAAAATCGACTGACGGCGCGTATTGGTTCGGTATAGATTATAATATGAATCTGTATAAAGGGTGTCCGCACGGTTGTATTTATTGCGACAGCAGAAGCGATTGTTACCGCGTGGAGAATTTTGATACGGTGCGCGCAAAAGCCGGAGAAATCGAAAAGTTAGAGAGTGAGTTGAGGGCTAAAAGGACAAGGGGAGTAGTAGGCATCGGCGCAATGTCGGATACATACAATCCTTTTGAAAGGGAA
>JAISQX010000008.1 GCA_031273965.1 Clostridiales bacterium | reverse complement strand
TTTTGAATAATTCCGCTCGGTTACGTACGCAAAAGTACGCGCCCTCGCGGAATTATCCAAAGAAATAGCCAATCCGCACCACTCTCCGCCGTTATTCCTTATGCAGTGCGTGTTTTGGCAATGAAATATACTATGCGTCTTGTCAATATTTTGAATAATTCCGCTCGGTTACGTACGTAAAAGTACGCGCCCGCGCGGAATTATCCAAAGAAATAGCCAATCGGCGCCACTCTCCGCCGTTATTCCTTATGCAGAGCATATTTTGGCGCGGAAATGTACGGCGCGTCTTGTCAATATTTTGAATAATTCCGCTCGGTTACGTACATAAAAGCACGCGCCCTCGCGGAATTATCCAAAGAAATAGCCAATCCACGCCACTCTCCGCCGTTATTCCTTATGCAGTGCGTGTTTTGGCAATGAAATATACTATGCGTCTTGTCAATATTTTGAATAATTCCGCTCGGTTACGTACGCAAAAGTACGCGCCCTCGCGGAAATATCCAAAGAAATAGCCAATCCACGCCACTCTCCGCCGTTATTCCTTATGCGGAATGTATTGCGGCGCGGCAATATACGGCGGGGCATGTTGATTTTTTTGATAAGTCTAATAATGATAAAATTAAAATCAAAAGATTGGAAAGGGTTTTAGGGAAAAGTGTTGCAAAACTTTTCCCTAATCTCTCATAATCCTTGTTAAAAACCATATGCAAAGGGGATAGCGGAAAGTTTTTTTAAAAACGGTTCTCTACGAGGTAACAATATGCGCGTATCTATAGGTCTGATTACAAAGCCTCACGGCGTAAAGGGCGAAGTAAAGATTTTCCCCGATACTTATGACGAGGTCATATTCAAAAAATTGAAGGATATATTTATCAATGGGAAGCCGTATGTTTTGGAATATGCGAAAGCGGCGGCCGGTTATATAATAGCCAAGCTTAAAGGCGTAGAGGACATAGAGACCGCCGAGCTTTTGAGAAACAGCCGTATTGAAATAGACGAAAAAGACCGGTTAAAGCTTCCGGAGGGAACGCATTACATAAGAGACCTTATAGGTTGCGGAGTATATGCGGGAGAGGAAAGGATAGGCGACCTTATCGACGTCCTTCAAAACGGCGCCGCCGACGTGTATGTAGTCGGGGGAAAGGACGGAGAAATCATGTTTCCCGCGCTTAAAAAACTCTTAAAAAGAGTTGACACGGATAACAAAATTATCGTTCTGGACAAAAAAATCTTTGATGAAACCGTCGTGTTTAATTAGGGATGCGTGGTTTATATGAGAATAGACGTATTGACGATTTTTACGGAGCAGTTTGATTTATTGAAAAGCGGTATTATAGGCAAGGCGTTAAACGAAAAAAAGTTTGAGGTTTTTGTCCATGATATCAGAGAATATTCCTTGGACAAACATAAAAAATGTGACGACGCGCCTTTCGGCGGCGGCGCGGGAATGATAATGACGGCGCAGCCCATACATTCGGCGATCAAAGCCGTGGACCCGAATCACGAATGCCTTAGGATATATATGTCGCCGCGCGGAAGCATTCTAAAGCAAGACAAAGTAAAAACGCTTGCGGGCAAAGAGCGAATTTTGATACTTTGCGGCAATTACGAGGGCGTAGACCAACGGGTCATAAACTTGGATATCGACGAGGAAATATCCGTGGGGGATTACATCCTTACGGGCGGCGAAATCCCGGCGCTTGTCGTTATCAACGCCGTGGCGCGCTATATTCCGGAAGTCTTGGGGAGTCCTTTGTCTTTGGATGAGGAATCGTTTGCGGACGGGCTTTTGGAATATCCTCAATACACGCGTCCCCGCGTATTCGAGGGCTTGTCCGTTCCGGAGGTTCTTTTGAACGGCAATCATAAGGAGATAGTAGGCTTTAGGCGGGAAGAACAATTAAAAATCACAAGGAAGAACCGTAAAGATCTTTACGTAAAATATTTGGCGCAAAAGAGGAAAGGCTTACGATAGCCCCTCTTTCGCAAAAATGCTCCGATGTTTTTTTGAGCGTTTAATTTCGCGGAAGATACATAAATAAAAGAGCGCGGAAGCAAATTTTCTTCCGCGCTTTAAAAAATAAATCGAATTTTAGGTTAACGTCAATCGTCGGTAAGAGTTCTAACTTTTGCGTCGTTACTATTCCAAATAGCTTACCCCGTTTTCTTTTTTCATTACAAACAGCGGAATAAGATTAAGCCCTTCTTTTTTCATTATTTCATAGGCGTCGGTATTTCTTAGGATAACGCAAAGCACCGTGTCTATTACGGCGCCGCGGGCGCGTAATTCTTTTACGCTTTCGATTATCTGTCCGCCGGTCGTCACAACGTCCTCTATTACGCAGACATACTTAGAGTTTATATCTCCGCCTTCGGCCAGCTTACAGGTGCCGTAGTCCTTGGCTTTTTTGCGAACGAACGCCGTAGGGATGCCGGTTTTTTGAGATAATACGGAGGCGATAGGGATGCCGCCCGTCTCAAGCCCGGCGATAATCGCCGTGTCTTTGGGAATCTTTTCTTTCATATTATCGGTTATGTCCGAGAGTAGTTTTGGATCGGCTTCAAAAAGGTACTTATCAAAATACTCGTTCGATACTTGACCGGAGCGCAACACAAAGCTGCCGGTTATGTGAGCGGTTTCATAAACTTTTTTTGCGAGAACGTTCTTTTCCATATATGTTATCTCCATGTTTTTATTTGTATTATATCATGTTTTTTGTGATAAATCAAACGGGAACGCGGTTAGGTGAAAAAACGTAGCGCGATATATGCTTTTGAATCGTGCGTTCGCGCTTAAATTTAGATATGCGGTAAGTGAGTTTTAGTTAATGAACTCTTTTTTGAAAGCCTGAATTGAAAGAGCGGATTTGACTCAATTCTCCGAAAATCACTTGACTTTCTTTCTTGCGTATGGTATCATTCAAATAAGCAAAGGCGCCGAATGTGTTTTCGGCGTCCGTTTTTTTATTCGGGAGGGAGAAAAAGGATGAAAAAGGTCAACGAAGCGGGTAAGATTACCGTATTGTCAAAACTTTGCTACGGTATGGGCGAGATGACTTTCGGGGTGACAAATACGGTATTGAGCGTATATCTTTTGATAACGCTTACCGATTATTTGAGCGTAAATCCGGTATGGGCGGCGGTTATCGTCGTCGTCGGAATAATTTGGGACGCTTTTACCGATCCGTTTGTCGGGTTTTTAAGCGATAATTCGGGCGGTAAATACGGCAGGCGCAGACGATATCTACTCTTTTATGGGGTTCCTCTCGGAATAATGTTCTTTTTTCTCTGGCTTGCCCCGACGCTTATGACTCCGGAAACCGCCGAAGCGGTAAAGATCATCGTTATTTTAGCCGTGTATCTATGCGTCATTACGCTTTTGACGCTTATAAACGTGCCGTACGGTTCGGTGATTATGGAGATGACCGACGATTACGACGAGAGAACAAGCCTTACGGGCTTTAGAATGGCGCTGTCGGCGGTTGCTACGTTGGGCGGCATAGGAGTGTCGGAAGCGATTTTGGGAGAAGGACCGATATACAAAACCGGCGGTAACCTTGTCTATGTGGGCGTCGTTTTCGGAATTTTTGTGGCGGTCGCGGCGTTTCTGTGTTATTATGGAACGTTTGAGCGGCGCCAATTTATTAAGCCCGCCAAGTTGCCCAAATTTGACTTCAAAAAGTATATGTTCGAATCTTGGAAATCGCGCCCGTTCAGGCAGGTGGCGATAGCTTATCTTTGCGCGTTTACGGTGATAGGTCTTTTGCAGACGCTTTTGCAATACTATACTACATATTGGCTTAGGGCTCCCGAGCTTTTTGTCGTGCTTGCCGGGCTTGTCTTGGTGCTAGCGATAGTAAGCACGCCGCTTTGGACGTATATTTCAAAGAAGTTCGGCAAGAAAAACACTTTTTTGATGAGCAGTCTGCTTGCCATAATCAGTCTTA
>JAISQX010000181.1 GCA_031273965.1 Clostridiales bacterium | reverse complement strand
CAAGACTTGCGGAAGAGGAAAGACTCAGAGAAGAGCAAGCCGAAGCCGAAAGAGCCGAGGAAGAGGCTAGAAGGCTTGAGGAAGAGCGTCTTGCCGAGGAAGAAGCTAAAAGACTTGAGGAAGAGCGCCTTGCCGAAGAAGAGGCAAAAAGACTTGAGGAAGAACGTCTTGCCGAAGAAGAGGCTAAAAGGCTTGAGGAAGAACGTCTTGCCGAAGAAGAAGCGAGAAGGCTTGAGGAAGAGGAAAGGCTTCGCGAAGAGCAAGAAGCCGCGGAAGCGGCGGCGTATGACGAAGAAAGACGTATCGCCGAGGAAAACAGAATTATAGAGGAGCGTCGCATAGAGGAAGAAAGAAGCCGCGCCGAACAAGAAGCGGCAGCGACTAAAGAGAAGAAGAAGGTTTCCGAGGACGACGACGAAGACGACGACGAAGCGCCGATAATGGACGACACGATGATTGACGTTCCAGAAGGTTATACATATCAAGACGGTTGGTACTATATCAGCGAAACCGGCGAGAGGGTCGAGAGAATAGGCATACGCGACGATTACTATGAAAACCTACCCGACGAGCTCAAGCCCGAGTTTAGAGATTTGTTTGTCGAAGGAAAGAAGATAAACATACCGAGGTTCCCGTTCTACGTGATAGAAGGCGATAATACCATGTTCTTCAGATTGGTATTCACGTTTATCACCAGATATAGAAAGGTCATATCGATAGAACTTCTTGACAATCTTTACGAATATCTCGTAAACAAATTTTTGGACAACTCTACGGTCATAAGCAAACTTAACGACAAGCTTATAAGGATTTATTTTGCAAGGCGTAAAGAAAAAGGCATCTTGCAAAAATGCGAAGCAAAGTGCCGCGAGGACGTTGAGTATTGTTTTACGAATGTTCCGAATTATCCGTCGAATCTCTATTCGTACAAGCGCTTAGTTATGATATTAGAGCGTACGGACAGATTGGCGGAGGCGAGAGACCTTTGCCGAAAGGCATTGGAAATAGGACTTGTGGACGGCACAAAAGCCGGTTACAAAGGACGTCTGGACAGAATAGAAAAGCGCTTGGAGGAGGAAGCGATTTTAGCGGAATTCCGCGCTCAATAAATTAGAGTAGCATAGCAAAACAAAAAGACCGAAAGACCGAGAAAAATCGGTCTTTTTGTTTTTGAGGCTACAGCCTCTTTGTCAAATCAACGGATTTTCTCACGTTATTTGGCGCCGTAGCTTAATAATGATTTTGTAAAAGAAATACCTATAAAAGCCTAAAAAAGTTACCTTTTTTGATTGTTTCGGTTAAACGGCAGGAATTTATTATCGTCGCTAAGATGCTCGTCGGAGGCGTAGGAGTCTTTTAAGAGTATTCCGCGTTTAATTATGTCGTAGCCATATTTTTGGCGTATCTTATCCAGACTTTTTTCTAGCTTGTTGTCGTATACTTCGTTGTCGTCAAAAAAATTTACGTTAATTACGTCTCCGGCTTTTATTAGATTGATAGCGGACACGGTAATCGTACGGATAGGGTAGTTTTCCGACGGATCCCAGAGTGATTTTAGTAGAGCGTACGCGCATTGAGCTATATCCTTTGAGCTGTCCGTAAAGGTCTGTAGCGCCTGCTGCTTTCCAAAAGAGCGCAGTTGATTATTCCTAACGGATAAACGAACTCCTTGCGAATACAATCCATAGCGGCGCAAACGGGAGGTTATCAATTCGGAAAGGGCGTATAATATGGGTTCGGCGGTTTCGTAGGAGGACAAATCCTTTGGCGTGGTCGTACCGTGTCCGACGCTGGCGGGAATAAACTTGTCATAGCAGTCGCGAACCTCTTCGTCGTCCCGTCCGTTTGCGTAATCGACAAGTTTTTCGCCGTTTATACCCAGATGTTTTTTTAGAAGCCGCTTGTCGGCGGCGGCAAGCTCGCCGATTGTAAAGATATTTAACCGGTTTAGTATGCTTCCCGTGCTTCTTCCCACCATCATGAGCATCGATACGGGAAGACCGTAAATTTTTTGCCGAAAATTTTCCGGCATAAGGACGGTTGTCGCGTCGGGTTTTTTCATGTCGCTTCCGAGTTTGGCAAAGATTTTTGTAAATGAAACGCCGACGGATATAGTAAGTCCCAGAGTATCTTTTGTCCGCCGTCTCAATTCGTCCGCGATTTTTTCACCGTCGCCGAACAGCGCGCGGCAATGAGTTACGTCTAACCAACATTCGTCTAAGCCGTAGCTTTCCACTTTATCAGTATATGACGCGTATATGTCAAAGACCTTTTCGGAATATTTGACATATTCCTCAAAATGAGGCGGAACGATGATAAGCGGAGGACATTTGCGTTTGGCTTCGACAACCGTATCGCCGGTATTTATTCCGCAAGCTTTTGCGGGATAGCTTTTTGCGAGTACTATGCCGTGCCTTTGCTCCTGATCGCCGCATACGGCTATTGGTTTATCTCTAAGCTCCGGATTCATAGCGGTTTCGACCGACGCATAAAAATTATTTAGATCGCAGTGAAGAATTGTTTTCATATTTTTTACTCTTTGCAAATATCAATATAGTATTCCCGATAGTATCCGCACAAGCTAAAAACGGTGATTTTTTGACTATTTTTGGCGGTATAGACATTTTTAATTTGAGTTATATTGAGGCTGCGGAATAATTAACCGCAACCTTGTTGCTTTTGTTTTTTTGCGGCGTCTTTTTGGTTAAATTCTGTCTTTTGCGCCTTTTAACGTAGCTCCGCTACGCCCTAAGGCGCAAAAAGACCAAAATTTATCTCAAAAGTCCGCTCGCAAAAATCTCAAATTAATTATTCCGTAGCCTCATTGGGAGTATTCTAAGGTATTGCGGCGGATTAAAAATCCGGTTTAATAAATGTAAAAGAGGTTTTATGAAAAGAACGATTATGAAGCATACAAAAAAACTTTCGGCGTTCAAGCTTTCCGTTTGCGGCATTTTTTTAATCGTGGCGATTGCCGCTACTTTTCTCAAGGTAAAGGACTACGACATGATTAGCATGACGATAAGCGACATAGGCAAGACCCAACCGGTTTGGTTTCTGCTCTGGGGTATGCTTACTAGTATAACCGTGCTTTTGAACCTCTTTTTTATATGCGAAAAACTCAATATAAAGGCTTCGCTTGTCTATCTGATGATAATAAATTGCAGTTTATCTTTTATGTTGCCGGCTATCTATGTGGGAGAAAGCGCGTTAAGCTTGGGCATACACACTCTCGGAGTGGGGTTATTCGGCATATTAGGGTATTCGACTATTATGTATTGCATTCTCGGTTATGCCAAAAAAAACGGCGACGGGCGTGTGATGATATTTTTTTGTATTTTGATAGGCATTCTTGTAGCGTCCGCGACGGCGTATGCCGTTTTTGGATTTAACGGACTCGTCGAATTAATCTTACTTGTAGGCGCGGAGCTTTTTATGTTGGCGTTCGATGTATTTTTCAAGCCTATAATAGTTTAGTTTCCGCGACGGAGCTATTCAAAGATAGAGGGTTTAGACTTTTATTCTCCGGTTTTCACGTCCATAAAAACCAATGTTTCGACATGTTTTGTTTGAGGGAACATATCGTAGGGCGTAACGCTTGTTACGGTATATTCGGAGGAGAAGGCTTTTAGATTTTCGCCCAGCGTCACGGGGTTGCAGGACAAGTATATTATCTGCTTCGGCTTTAGACGCAATATGCCTTTTGTGACGCGTTCGTCAAGCCCGGAGCGCGGCGGATCGACAAAAACAATCGAGTCGGCGTTTGGAGAAGAAGGAACGTATTCGACCCGACGCGCGTTTTCCGACGCGGCTTTATGCTTTTCCGCTTCGGCATTTTTGGACTTTATGGTGTTCACGGCTTTTATTTCCAAGAGGTCGTCGTCGTTTTGGAGCGATAGCTTCGCCAATTCCGCGCCGGCGTCGCCGCGGATATTGATTATTTTGTCGCCGAGGTCGTTGACTTTTTTTAGAGTACGGGCGGATTTTACCGCGTCGTTTGACAGCTCCACCGAATAGACGCGCGCGCCTCTTTTCGCGAAGAGGACGGACGTTATACCTATTCCGCTGTATATGTCGTAAACAATCGTGTCGGAGGTTATATCGGCGCGGTTCAATATGTCGTTGTATATTTTTGTAGCGACGATATCGTTTACTTGAATAAACGCCGCGGGAAAATATTCAAATTTTACGCCGCAAAGCTTGCCCTCCACGGTCTTTTCTCCGCAGAGATGTATAAATTTTTCGGAAAAAATCATGGAATTATCAAGGCGGTTGACGTTGAGATAGAGAGAAACATTGTTAAAATGCTCCTTTAACGAGGCATAAAGTTCTTCCGCGCCGGGGAGGGAAGGGTATGTGGAAACAATCGTCAGCATGAGATTGTTATCCGTATAACGCGCGGCGGCATAGCGCAAGCCTTCGCGACCGTTTTTTTCGTCATAGATTTTTTGTTTTGTTTTTTCTACAAAGCCGCGCAGAATATCGGTAAGGATTTCCGCGAATTTGCCATGCAAAAGGCAACCCTTAAAATCGGTTACGACGCTTGAGTTTTCTTCAAAAAATCCTATGTTTACCTTGCCGCCCTTTTGCCGCGCAAAGGCGAGATGAATTTTGTTGCGGTATTTGTACGGATAATACATTCCTACCGTGTCGGAAACGGTTTCCTCGTTTACCGTGTCCTTAAGGCATTCGGCGACGATATATTTTTTTAGACGGAGCTGCTCTTCATATTCGGCAAAGAGAAGATTACAACCGCCGCAGCGGGCGAAGCTTACGCAATCGACGCTTTTTCTAAAGGGCGACGGTTCTATTATTCTAAATTTCCGTTTGTCGGACGAGTCGAGGACGACGGTTTCTCCGAATAGCGCGCCGTCTATTATGTACCTTTTTCCGTTTAAAAAAGCCAGTCCCTTGCCCTCGCGGTCGTAAGAGGCGATTTTTAACGTCGGCATTTTATTTTTTTGTCTTTCCATAGGAATATTATACAATATTTTTTTATAAAAGTACAGTAGATGCGCTATACGCGCCGCTTAAACCACGGCGAACCGTGATAAATGATTAAATAAAGACTTATGATGAATAAATTGTGAAATTTATTTTTTTTAGTCAAATATATTGACACCTACCTTATCGTAACGTATAATAAAATACAGAAATAAAAAAACATAACGGAGAACGGGTTATTATAGGGAAAAAGGTTAAAAAAGTAACATTATAGCGGTAGCCGCTATTAGCGGAGGATTTCAATGAACGCATGAATCCGGCGAAGGAGAGTTTACTGAGAGGAGTTGGGTTTTAACCGATGATAGGGAAAATACAATGTTTACCTACAGCGCTAAATGCACACCGAAAGAATTTTATATCTATACCTTTAAAGTTACGCGCAAACCGAGGCACGATAATAAAAAAGACGATAAGGAGATTACCGGTTTTGATTATACGCATAAGCAAGTGTTTGAATTGAGCGGAATCTTTTATTATTATGATTTGAAGACTTTGAAGTTTAATGCCACATTTTCATAATATAAATAATGATAGCATAAAGAGGGGAATATTACGCATGTACGGACAATATATGACAAAGCGCGCATATTCGTCGGCGGAATAAAAAATAAAAAAAGTCTATTTGTATTACCCATGATATTGGCTTTAATTTTTGTATGTTATTATTTTTCTAGAGACAGGGGCGTAAGATACAATCTGCCACCCATTTTCATAAATGTTATTGAAGCCCCCTTAAACGTAGAATATTATATCGACGTAGACAAGACGCAATGCGAAATAGACATAATAAATGAATTAATATATGTTGAAAGATTTTTAGGGTTTTCCGGAGTTGATGTAATAACGGAAAAAATTTCTTTGCACGTAATAGGTATTGTAGATAATAATATCTTAATTGATACTAACCCGTATATTGGTGAAAAATTTATCATTTTTGATGTTTATAGAATTTCAGATTATATTTGGTGAGAAAAAATCAAAGTTTTAGTTTAGTCATGTTTTGTCGCGTCAAGTACAAAAATACCGATAATATTTGATTCATTAATTTGAGAAATAGGAATATGCTTTGATCGGGCTTGTTCCAATATAAAAACCGTGCAAGTATTCTTTTTCGTACCATAAAAGTATTCAATGTGATTTGACGATAACGGAAGGGAACAGCGGCGGAGCGTTACTCGATGAACGCGGTAAACTAATCGGAATAACCACATTCAGAACAAAGGACAACAAGGGTAATACGATTTATGGTCTTG
>JAISQX010000125.1 GCA_031273965.1 Clostridiales bacterium | reverse complement strand
AATTATTCCGTAGCCTCATTAAGAGGAAAGTCATTCTTCGTTTGTTTTGAGGGTAAAAACTCGCTTTGGCGTACGTTTGTCCCCAAGACTTGGATTCAGTCATTTTTTTTCGGAACCTTGTAAACCGAATAGGGAAGGGCAAACCTACGGCGTCGCCCTTCCCTTAAAGCGGAATTTATGTCTTCTTTTTTATTATCTTTTTAGTAATTTTGAACGAAGCCGGATATCGGGCGCGTTGCCGAAGTGAGTTCAGGTCTTTAATGAAGCTTCTTCTTAATCTATGAAAAATCTCTTATTAAATCCGCCTGATTACGCGCGTATAAATTATGGCGCGGAAAGCGCCGATATCTTGACGTTCCCCGTCAAGATATCCGAATACGAATAGGTCTTTATGACATTTGAGTCCAATTTGACGGTAAAAACCGAAGTGTAAAGATTTTCAACTTTGCCGTTATATTCGATTATTTTATTACGTCCGAGGTTTACCCGGAATATCGCGTCTATCCCTTTTAAAAAGTTCAGACTGTTTTTCGCGTCTTTTATCGAGTATTTCACTTCTTTCATCTATGAACACCGCCTTATATTCGCCTATAAAAATTCGGCGATTATTGAAATTCTTAAAATTAGCGAATCCCTCAGAATTTCTTGTCGGAATCGGGATGCGCTCGTTATTGTAATATTTTTACCAAAATACGTAAAAATATTCCCTTTACATAAAATAAACCGCCTCAAAAGCTTTGCGACCTAAAACGCGCGGGAATGCAAACTGTGCGGCAAGAACCATAATTTTTACATAGTAAACCGGTACTAACCCGCGTAAACGAACTCTAACCCGCGCTTGGAGCATATGTAAAAATGCTTCGTTTAGTCTTCTTTTATCGCGTTTACGGGGCACGCGCTTTCACAAGCTCCGCAGTCGATACATATGGAGGGGTCGATTTCGTAACGCTTCTCTCCCTCGCATATGGCGTTGACGGGGCAGGTGTCCGCGCAGGAACCGCAACTTATACAATCCGAATTAATAGAGTGCGACATATTTTTAATCTCCTTAAAAATAAAAAATTTGCTGTTTCATTTATTATATTATTCTAACATATATAAGCGAATTTGTACAGTGTTTGAGCCGAATCAAATAAATTTTTTCAAAGAACTGAGAGCGGAATACCCGCCGTAAACGCGCAATCGCACTCAAATTTCTTTTGTTTTGCACGCTCGCACCCAAGAGATGAAACGCTTTTTTAATTTTTTAGGGTTAAGTAACGCGAAAAATCTTTGAAAGGCGCCACGTTGAGTTGAGCCGTGCCGCGCTTATACTCCGACTTGCGGTCTCCTCCACATATCCAATAATGCTCTCTTCCGGCATAGGGTCTTTACAAATCCCAGTATGCCGGAATTTTCACCATGAATCTTCTTTTTTGTCCACTTTTCTTCGTTTTACAACAAAATTACTTTTTTCCCGCGTCATTTATGTCAAGCTCTCTAAAAAAATTGAGTTGTACATACCCCTCTCGGTTATTAACTTTTTTTAACGACTCTTTTTCAGCAATGGATATTAACGTTTCCTTGTCCGATATCGCATTGTGCTCGACATAATCCTTTTTTATTTTGTTACTCATATGTTTTCCTCCTTTAAGATAATTTTTTGCTATTTGCTATTTGTATTTTATTTGCTTCGCTAAAATATTGAATATTTTTGTCAACAATATTAATGCGAATATTTACCGAACATAACGGCTTACTCTTATTTTTCATTAAATCTTATGCGCATTTGACAGATGTCTAAAAATATGATATAATAAATCTAATATTAGGAGACATCTTAGGATGATAGGGATTATTAAGTTTTTTGTCAATATGCGCTGTATACGTTGTTGGTTCCTACATTAGTTTTATTACCTCCTCGTGCCTCCTGCTGTTCTATACGGGTGAAGCTGTTTCTATTATATGGCAATAACTAGCTTTTGTCAAGCGATTTTTTGATGTATTTTTATTTTTTTATAATATTTTTATAGTTTCCGAATTGAAATTTCAAACGCAACAAGATAGTTTGAAATTTCTGCCATATGTTGTAAGATAATAATGTATTTGTTAAATGCTTTTTTTCCTTGCTTGCGCAATAATTCGAATTGTTCCGCGAGCGCTTCTTTCGCGCTTTTTTCGTTCAACGGTTTGCGCGGCATCGCGTTTATAGCGAGGTTGATTCGCAACATTTCGTCCGAGGTCAGGCGTCCGAGCGTTTTCTTTTTCGATATAACCCGTCTGACTATTACATTGAAATTTTCATTGCTTCTAATCAACTTTCAATCCGTATGCGATTTTTCTCACTCAAACGCTTGAATTTTCCCGAATCTGTGTTACAATATTTTGGGTTCATACGCGGTCTTCCTTAGATAAATATTTGGTTGCGCAAACATTTTAAACTACGTTGGACTCTTTCGAGTCTTTTTCTTCTTTGTCGCGTTAGCCGTTTCAATTCAGAATAAAGTAAAATTCCTAAGCGGGCAAACCGGGCATATAATATTTCTTGTTATTCCGGCGAATGTATGATATAATATTTTAAAGGAAGTGATAATGACGCAACCCAAATCATACTTTAATACGCGGACGATTAGACACTTGAGAAGTCAGTTGGCGGAAAAAAAGCTTAAGCACGGTTATCTGCTTATAACTCCCGACAGGAATGCGGGGAGCGATATTTTTACGCTTTTTTCGCTCATGCTGTTTTGCGAAAAGCCGATGAACGGGGCGTGCTTTGAGTGCGCCGAATGTCGAAAATTACTTTCTTTCAATCATTCCGGAATACGCGTCTATAACGCCAAATTCGCATCGGCGGACGTCGACGACCTTATAGGAGACATATATATAAAGCCTTTGGACGGGGATTATAAATTATATTTTATAAACAACGCGGACGCTATGCTTCCCGCCGTTCAGAATAAGCTTTTGAAATCCTTGGAAGAGCCGCCCGAATACGTTATATTTTTTCTTGCCGCAAACAACGAGGACGCGGTGTTAAAAACCATCGCGTCGCGTTGCGAAAAACTTTATGAAACCTATTTTGACTGCGAGACGGCGGTTAGGATATTAAAAGAGGAGTTTCCGGACGACGAGTTTGTCGAGAAAGCCGTGCTTTGCGCCGACGGGTTTGTCGATAACGCGCGCAACATAATAGCCGACGCGCAGTATAGGAAGCTTTTTTATGAATGCGTCGAGATAATGAACTCGGTCAAGAGAAGCGGCGATATAATAAAATATCTCTTTTGTCCCGCCTTTGAAAAAGAGCATTTCAAAATAACGCTTAATATTTTGGAGACTATCGTAAGCGCGTCCGTGCGCGGTATAGAAGCGCGCGACGACAGCTTGGTATTTGTCAAGGATACGAGCGTAAACGTCTTGAATAAATATATTTTTTTAATAGTTTCGGCAAGGAAAAAGACCGCATTTAACGTGTCGTGCGTTTCCGTTGCCGAAAATTTGCTTATGAGTATGTTGGAGGTAAAGTATTTATGCCGGTAGTGGTGGGTATAAGATTTAACAATAAAGGCAAGATCTATTATTTTGATCCGCGTGGAGAAAACTTTTCGGAGGGCGACGGAGCGATAGTAAATACCGCTAAGGGTATAGAATACGGTACGGTCGCTTTGCCCAATAAAGAAGTAAGGGACGGCGATATTGTCGCTCCGTTAAAGAGCGTGGAGCGGAGGGCTACAAAAGAAGACGAGGAAAACTATAAGCGGAATATTGAGGATAAGGTCTATGTTTTGGAAACGACCTTAGAAAAAATCCGCGCGCGCAATCTCGTTATGAAGCTTGTGGACGCGGAATACGCCTTTGACCGTTCAAAGCTTGTGATATTTTTTACCGCGGCGGGAAGAGTGGACTTTCGCGAGCTTGTAAAGGATTTGGCGGCTATATTTAAAATAAGAATAGAGCTTAGACAGATATACGAGCGCGATGAAGCCAAGATGCTTGGGGCGCTTGCGCCGTGCGGGAGACCTTGTTGCTGCAAAAATCATTTGCCTGAATTTGAAAGAGTTTCGATAAAAATGGCAAAGATACAGGGTCTGTCTTTGAATCCGCAAAAAATAAGCGGCATATGCGGCAGATTGATGTGCTGCCTCGCTTACGAAAACGCATACTATAAGGAAACGTTTAAGGAAATGCCGAAAGTAGGCACAAATGCGGTAACGCCCGACGGAGAAGGAATCGTCGAAGCCAACGATATTTTAAGGCAAACGTCAAAAATAAAGATTCGTCTTGCCGACGGGACTTTTGATATAAGGAATTATAAACTCAAGGAATTAAAGAATACCGTTAAGCAATCGGAAAGAGAAATAACCGGCGACGAAGACGACGAGCTGAAGGAGCTTGAATAATATGAAAAATGAATTTTTGGAAAACGCGGTATTTTACGAGGTTTACCCGACGAGTTTTTATGACTCGAACGGCGACGGGGTCGGGGATATAAAGGGTATAACGGCTAAGCTTGATTATATATCCTCATTGGGCGCCAACGGGATTTGGCTCAATCCTTGCTTTGAATCACCCTTTAAAGACGGCGGATACGACATATCCGATTACTATAAAATAGACAAGAAGTTCGGAAGTTTAAACGATATAAAGGAATTGTTTGACGAAGCGAAAAAGCGGGGAATAAAGATACTTTTGGATCTCGTAATGGGGCATACGTCCATAGAGCATCCATGGTTTACCGAGTCTCAAAAACACGAAAAAAATCCTTACAGCGGAACGTATATATGGAAGCCGTTAGGCAATCCCGCGGAAAACAAAGACGGACAGTTTTTGAGCGGACTATCCGAGCGCGGCGAAATGTTCAGGATAAATTTTTACGCTATGCAACCGGCGCTGAATTACGGCTACTATAAGCCGGATAAGAGCTGGCAGGATGCAATCGACGCGGAAGCGCCCAAAGCAAACCGTCAAAAACTCGTCGACGTATGTCTTTACTGGTTAGGAATGGGGGCGGCCGGTTTCAGAGTGGATATGGCTAATTATATGATAAAAAACGATCGTAACGGTCAAGGCAACATAGCTTTTTGGAACGACATTATTCCGAGAATAAAGGAGCGCTATCCCGAGAGCATATTTGTGTCCGAATGGTTTCACCCGAAGCGGGCGGTCGGAAAATCATCGTTTGATATAGATTTTTCAGGAGGCTACTTCATATACTATACGGGCATCCGCGGCGAGCCGGAGAGTTTTTCAAGAAATTCGTATTTAGGCGAAAACGGAAAAAATTTTTTCATCGGAATAAAAAAGATTTTTGCGGATATGAACGCCGCGAAAGCGCGCGGGTATGCCGCCGTAACGCTTGGTAATCACGACAGGGAAAGAATGTCTTTGGGAAGGAGTTTCGACGCAATGAAAGCGGCGTTCGCATTTCACATGACTATGCCGCATGTGCCTTTTGTCTATTACGGCGACGAGGTGGGCATGAGTTATCAACACATAAAATCAAAGGACGGAGGGTACGGACGAACGGGTTCGCGCACGCCCATGCAATGGGACAATACAAAAAACAGGGGATTTTCGACTGTCGACGAAGATAAACTTTATTTGCCCGTCGAAGCCGATACGCAAAGATGCGTCGGCGTGCAGGCGAACGACGAAAATTCGCTTTTAAACACCGTAAAAAAACTCGCGGCGCTAAAGAGAAATCTTACGGCTTTGCGCTCGTCGGCTCCGATAAAGGTAATAAGTAAGAATTTCTCCGGAAATCCCTTTATATATAAACGTGTCGGAGAGAAGGATGAGGTTATAACAATTCTATGTCCTAAAAAAACTCCGGTAACTTTTGGGATTAAGCGTATCGGAGATTTAAAAAACTATGAAATCATAAGTAACAATATGACTTTTGAAAATGAAAAATGTACTTCCGAAGGCGAAGGCTTCGCGGTTTTGTACAGGTACTTAAAATAATCTTTCGGCTGTTTTTTATATACAAAAAACAAGGTTACGCAATTTACGCAGAGATTTAATACAAGAGCGGAAACGGCAAGCATTACGATTGCCGTTTCCGCTTTTAAAACGGTAAGGATATTAGCGCCGAGAGCACGAGCGGAAATTATTTTTAATGAAACTGCGAATGGTTATAATACATGTCGGCATAATTATACGTTTACTTGTATAATTATTCATTTATCTGTTATCCTGCGCGCGCCAATAAAAAAAACTTTGTTTTTGTGCATAAAATTACTTTTAAACTTTCGAAAAGTGTAGTATAATATATCCGTCGATAAGCGGATGCGTCTACAATATATGGTATGCAAATTTACACGGGGCGTCGCTTACGCGGAAAATACGACGAAAAAAGGGGAAATACAAATGTCGGGTAACGAATATAAGGCAAACGATATCGAAGTGTTGGAGGGTTTGGACGCGGTAAGAGTGCGTCCGGGAATGTATATCGGTACGACGGGAAGCAAGGGTATGCACCATTTGCTTTGGGAAATTGTCGACAATGCGGTCGACGAGGTTGTCAACGGTTTTGGCGACACTGTGGACGTTACGATTTATGAGGATAACAGCGCAAGCGTATTTGACAACGGACGCGGCATTCCCGTAGACGTACATCCCAAGATGAAAATAAGCGGCGTGGAAGTTGTCTTTACGCAGCTTCACGCGGGAGCAAAGTTTAACAATGACAATTACAGCTTTTCAGGAGGATTGCACGGCGTCGGCGCTTCGGTTACAAACGCGCTTTCCGAATGGCTTCTCGTAGAGGTACATAAAGACGGAAAGCTATACAGGCAGGAGTTTCACTCTCCGGAAATAGACGGCAAGATAAAGAGCGGCGTCAAAAAGACCGAAATCGTATGCGTGAAAGAAACCGACAAAAGGGGTACTTACGTAAAATTTTTGCCGGACAGACGCGTATTCGGCGACGAAAAATTTTTGATAGACAGTATATCTAAACGGCTTCGTGAAATAGCTTTTTTGAATAAAGGTATAAAGATAAAGCTTACGGACAGACGCGTAAGAATGGACGACGATTTTAAGATTTATGAATACCACTATATCGGAGGGTTAAAGGACTTCGTTTTGTTTTTGAACGACGAGAAAGTTTCTCTTTACAGCGAACCCGTGTTTATTGAAGATAAGACGGATAAATTTAGAATGGCGCTGTCGTTTCAGCATACCGACGTTTATACCGAAAGCGTTTTTTCTTACGTTAACAATATTCCGACTACGGAGGGCGGCACGCACGAAACGGGTTTTAAATCGGCGTTGACAAAGGTATTAAACGATGCGGCGAGAAAAAAAGGTTATCTAAAGGAAAAGGACGCGAATCTTCAGGGCGAGGACTTTAGAGAGGGCATTACCGCGGTGCTTGCGGTCAGTATGCAAAACGTTCAGTTTGAGGGACAAACAAAAACAAAGCTCGGAAATGTCGAGGTAAAATCCATAGTCGAAAACCTAATAACGACAAGATTGGAAGAGTTTTTTTTGGATAATATGAATAAACCCGTGCTTGATAAGATATTGACAAAAGCTATTTCGGCGGCGAAAGCCAGGGAGGCGGCGAGAGTCGCCAAAGAAGTGGCGCGTCAAAAAAATAGTATGAGCAACTCCAATCTCGTGGGAAAACTTTCCGCTTGCACGGGAAAGAACGCTTCGCACAACGAGTTATTTATCGTCGAGGGCGATTCGGCGGGAGGAAGCGCGAAGCAAGGGAGAGACAGGGCGTTTCAGGCTATATTGCCGCTACGCGGAAAGCCTATAAACGCCGAGAAAAAGAGGTTGGAGCAACTGCTTTCAAACGATGAGATAAGAAGCATCATAAGCGCTCTCGGAACGGGAATATTGGAGGATTACGACCCGAAAGACTTAAAATACGACAAGGTGATTATCCTTGCGGACGCCGATCAGGACGGCGCGCATATCCGTTCGATACTTTTGACGTTCTTTTTCCGTTATATGAAAGAGCTTATAACCGACGGTCATGTGTATATCGGTATGCCGCCGCTCTACAAAATCGCTAGGCGAGACAGTGTAAAGTACGCTTACAATGACGACGAATTGAGAGCCGTACTTCAGGATCTGGGAAAATCTTCGTATCAGCTTCAAAGGTATAAAGGATTGGGTGAGATGAA
>JAISQX010000108.1 GCA_031273965.1 Clostridiales bacterium | reverse complement strand
GTCGTTTTTTTCATTATTTTAATTCCTCGCTCATTTCTCCGCTTTTTAAATCTCAAAGTCGTTTTATCAAGCGTCTTAACATAGAAACACATCGGCGTAACTCGGCATAGCGGGAATGGCGCCGCGTTTAGTCACGCAGAGCGCCGCCGTTTTGTTGGCAAAAGTCAGGTAACGTTCAAACGCTTTCTTGTCCGAAAGCAAATTATCCGGCGTTTTTTTGTCCGAAAGCAATTGAACCAGCAACGCTCCGACAAACGCGTCCCCCGCTCCCGTCGCGTCAATTTGCGCGACGACGGGGGGCTTGACCTCAATTCGTTCGCCGCAATAAAAGTATGCGCAAGCCCCGTTTTTTCCGTCGGTCACGATTATTATTTTAACCGAACCAACAAATAAATTTTTTAACGCGGCGCGCTCGTCATAGCCGCCGATTTCGCGCAATTCCTCAACGCTCATCTTTAGGATATGACAATAAGGAACAAACTCTCTTACCGTCGTAAGCATTTCGTTCGCGTCGCTCCAAAGCGCGCAACGTAAATTCGGGTCAAAACTTATCAACATTCCGGCGTCTTGCGCGTATCTTATCGCCGTACGGTGCGCGTCCTTGACCGGAAAATCCACAAGGTCAACGCTGCAAAAATGCAAAATGTCCCCCGTCGCAAAATAATCGCGTTCTATCTCGCCGCTTTCCAAAAATAAATCGCTCGACGGGTTGCGGTAAAACGAAAAATCACGTTCTCCTTGCCTGTCGAGCGTCACAAAAGCCAGCGGAGTATTTGCCCGCTTAGTTACTTTAACGGCGGATATATCCACGCCGTTTTTCTTCAATACGTTGACGAGATAACGTCCGAAAGCGTCCTCTCCCAACTTTGTAATAAACAGAACCTTACCGCCAAGCCTTGCCGCGCATACCGCAACGTTTGCGGGAGCGCCGCCGGGATTTTTTTTGAACGTGTTCACAGAGTCCAAAGTCCCGCGCGCGCCGCCGGTAAAATCAATCAGCATCTCGCCTATCGATATTAGTTTCCCCAACGCCGCATACCTCCGTTATTCAAAAATCTTCAGAAAAACCGGCTATTATTTAAAAAACGTATTATCCCGCCGAGCCTTGCGCCGCAATATCGTTTAAGCACGCATGCTTATCTATTTCGTCTTTGATAAATCCGTCTTGCGTTTCCTTATAATACTCCAATATTTTTTTGACATTGACAATATCCTCTTCCGCGAGGTTGTTTCCCTGATAATTTTTTACGGCGGCGCGCAACTTCAGCGCGCGAATGTAATTCGCGTGTTTCTTTTCGGTAAGGTCATAAAAAAACATAGGAATCATGGACACGATGCTCCCGAGCAACGCGAGCAACGTTATGTTTCTAAACGCTCCCGACATAAGCCGGCTGTCCTGCAACGCCGTATCAATCCCGACGCCAAAGCCGATTCCCGCAAACGAGAGAAACAGCGGTACAAGAATGCCCGTAAAAAGACCCGCCGCCGTCAAAATGAAGCCGTGATAATTTTGCCAAAAGCCCTCCAAACGCCGTCCGGTTTTCCACTGTTGGTAATCCAATACGTCGGAAACCATAATTGCGGTGATAAACTCGGCGCCTTTGAGCAGGTTTTGAAAAAATATAAGTACCAATATGATATAAGGATTTTTAAGAACAAACAACTGCAACAAGATAGTGCCTACGCAAAAAATATTTGCCACGACTATCAGCTTACGCTTTCCGAATTTTTTTATAAGCATGGGAGCCAATATCAATCCGGGCAGAAACGCCATATTGAGCACCGCGTTACAGATTGCAAGGGCGGTATCCCCCGCTTGTCCGCCTATAGCGTACGTACAAATCCAAAGATAAATGTTTGAATGCGCGCGGATGCCTATAAAGATGCTAAATACGGTGATAATCCAAAAATACTTATTCTTGGATAATTCCTTGACTCCGTCGGAAAATTTGACCTTGTTTACATATTGTTTGTCAACGACGGTTCTCTCTTTAGTTCCGCGGTATGCAAAAAGAACAAATATAACCCCGCCTATCGCGCAAATGGGAAAAAATATGCGGTAAAGCATGATATTGTTCATTCCGCTTGCGGTTCCCGACGCAAAAAAAGCGCCGGCGATAAGCGGCATCACAATGTTGATAACCGACTCCGGAATCTTGCCGATTATGTTCTTGAACGAGCTGATGTTGGCTCTCTCCTGCGCGACGGTGGAGATCGTCTGTTCTATGCCGCCAAGCGATTGCGTCAAAAGCGTGCTAAAAAACGATCCGATTTGTAACAGAAGAAACATTACAAGCACGCCGAGACTGATGCTTATAGTCGACGCGTCAACGCCGAAAATTGGCAATTCAGGAACCGATATCGAAAAGAGCAGGGTTTCAACCCATTCACTCGGAATATACGGAATCAAACAAAAACAAATACCCGCGCCCAATACGCCGACAAGTAAGAACGGTTTAAACTTCCCCTTAAGCGAACGCGAATTATCTATAATCATAGACAAGATAGGCGCGCGAATTAAACCTATTAAGGAAGCCGTCATGGTCAGAAAAAATATCAAGCCCGTCGACACGTGAAAATATGAAACCATCAAAGGAATATTCATCGCGAGCGTCGTCCATACTACAAGAACGCTGATAAAAGAAAAGCCTCCGCTCCCAAGAGAAAAGCTTAAAAATTCCTTATAAGACACCTGATAATTTGGCGGCGGCGTTGTCCAATGCGATTTTAGTATGGACAGTTTGTCTTTTAGCTGATTCATTTTCATTTTATCACATTCCTTTTCGGGGCAAAGACCGAAGAAATTTATTCTTTTTCACAATCAGACCAAAATTTTATCCTTAGGGAAATTGATTATTTCCCCTTTATAATATTCTTTTACCGCGCTCAAAGCTTTTACATAGCAAAGAAGTTTTATAACGTCGTCTTTTTTTTGTAATTCTCTGTAACTGTAGCAATCAAGGCATGATTTAGATATATACAGCCAACTTTTTGTGCCGTATACGGCAAATCTGACTTCTTTGACGTCTTCCCACGCTATAAATCGAAGAGTCACGCCGAGGAATATTTGTCTTATTCCTTTTTCGTCTATGCGGTAAACCGACAAACTCGACTTTATATTAAAGAATCCTATTAAAGCGGCAACCCCTATTATCAACGCCGACATAATCGCTATATCGGTTTTTTGCAACGCCACGCCCGATAACTTAGGCAAAACGAAAAGCGCCCCCGATCCACACACCAAGAATGCGGCGACAAAGCTTACAACGCCGCCGATAAAAGGCATTAAAACGAATTGGGGACGCTTTCGTTCCTCATTATTTTCTTTTAAATTATTTTTTTTAAACACCTGCATCCCAAAAAAGAAGATCTCTTACTTTTTTTTGTTTGCTTTTCTCTCAAGCTTCTTTTCTTTTCTTGATTTTTTAGCAAACGGATCCGGAGGCATAATAACCTCGCCCGGATCAAAATACGGATCGTAATCGGCAAGGATGTTCAACTTATCGGGAGCCTGCTTAGGATGTCTATCTCTATAAGGCAGTTTTTTGGGTTTTCTTTCTTTATAAGGAGCGACTTCGGGTCCGCCGTAATAAGGAGCCTCGACATCCGGTCCGCCGTATTTGGGAGCCGCCACTTGGGGTCCGTCATACTTGGGAGCCGCCACTTGGGGTCCGCCGTATTTGGGAGCCGCCACTTGAGGTCCCGTATATGTAGCCGCAATCGGATTAAGCGCTTTCTTGGGCGCTTTCTTGGGTTTCGCGTCTTTATGCGACTCAACCTGAGGTCCGCCGTAATAGGGCGCTTCCACTTGAGGTCCGCCGTACTTAGGAGCCGCTACTTGGGGTCCGCCGTACTTGGGAGCCGCTACTTGGGGTCCGCCGTACTTAGGAGCTGCCACCTGAGGTCCGCCGTATCTGGGCGAGCCGACTTGAGGTCCGCCATATTTAGGCGAGCCGACTTGAGGTCCCGAATACGTGGTTTCGGTGGGGTTCAAATCTTTTTTCGGACCTTTTTTCGGACTTACGTCCTTGTGCGGAGCAACCTCCGGACCGTCGTATTTATGGGCCGAAGGCGTCGGCGCGCCATAACCCGCGGCTTGCGGTTTTGAATAAACATAACCGCGTCCGGTCGCATTGCCGATTACATTATTTTTCTCTGCCATAATCAAATTCCCCTTTCGGTTAAAGATTTTTTATACAAAGCAAGATATTACATTATTGATGTTTTGTTAGTAATAATTTCTTTTGGAAGAACCGACGTCATAAAGCTCAAATATTATTTAGCCTATTGCCTTGACTCCAAATTTTATCTCTTGAACACCGTATATTCTGTCGGACCTAAGCATCGATTTCGGCTCGGTTATCATCCATGAAGACGGCTGTTTTCCCTCCGGAATAGCTTTGCCGTCCACTTCGACTTTTTTTCCTTTGTCGATTTTAAAGACAAAAATCATATATTCGTCAAGTCTTGGAGCGTACGCCGTAGAGTCACCCTCGTGATGCGCTCCGCTTTCGTCAATATACCATCCGTTAAAGACAAAGTAATCGTATTTCTTCTCTTTTGACTCAAACTGAGATACGGATATGAGATCGCTTAAACGATAACCCTCGAATGTTTCAGCCGTTACATTGCCGTTTTTATCCTCGGTATATATCGTTTCACGCCGTATTTCAAAGCGTTTGGTGTCTCTCGCGCTTATAAAATACGTTCCTCTGTCCGTCGTGCCGTTCGCATGATAAATCTCAATGTTAAAACTGCCGCACGTGGGATAATAATTCTCTTTTGTATATGACGCAATTCCCAAAACAAGCAGAAGCGGTATCAATATAATACAGACGGTTTTAAGCATAATCCTTGAAAAAGGCTCGTAATACGTCTTTTTTCCGTCAAAACCGCCGCCTTCGCCTTTGACCAAATTATAAACCTCGTCGTCTTGTCCCATTGGAGCGGGCTGAGGCGGAACATGCATCATTTGAGTCGCTCTCGCCTGATCGGCGCGCGCGCGCTTTTTGTTGTATACCGGAGCCGCCGGATTGGAAAAACTATCGTATTCCGCGGTTGAATTTTTATTCTTTTTTGTTTTTTTAACCGACAATTTAGCGGCTTTCTTAGCCCCTTTGGGATCGTCCGCCAAAACCTGTTGTGCCAATATTTCGTCTTCGTTCATAACATCACCACGCAAATATTAATACGCAATACCGTACATCTCATTCGGTAAATCACGTTTAATTCTATTCATTAGCTATTATACCACAAAAAACTATGTTTGTACAGTAGCAAATAAAAAAAAATTTATATTTTTTCGGTTTTATCCGAGTTAAAACCCCGTTTTTGTTTCGGATAACGATGAAACCGACAATCCATTGCCCTCCGCTATAATATTATATCATAAACCAAAGACAATTTCAATATGTTTTAAAAAAAAACTTAATTATTCTCAATTTTTTTTAGCGCCGCATTCCGCCGGCGCGCGTCGCCTTTACTCTATTTTACAGCGTTGAAAGCAGGACGTCAAACAATCCCAAAGCCACGGAAAACTTCGCGTTTTGCAGGATCTCGTTATCGCCGTTTATACTAAGCGTAAAGTCTTTTATGAAGCCTTGCACGACGGGATTTGTTATTTTGTCCTCCGCGCGCTCGATTAGATCCAAAGCGTGTCCTCTTGCGCCGGCGTCGATATTGTTATCGCTAAAAAACTTCTCCCAGTTGTTTATAGTGCCGTCGTCCTCGACGTCCTTAACTAAATACGCATATATGTCGACGTCCGCATATATCGCCGTATTTTCAAAATCAAACGCCGTCTTATATGTTTCGTCGGTATACCAGCCTTTAAACATATATCCCGCCACCGTGGGGATAAGCTCGGGACGCGCCGCGTATTCGCCGTAATCCGCCGTCTTTTCATAAAAGACGGTTCCGTTCACGTTAAATCTTACGGCATACTTATTTATTTTATAGGCGCCTATAAGCTTTGTATCGTCAAGCCCGCTATAAGGAGCATTGAAGTCGTATTCGCTTCCGTCCTCATAATACCAACCGAACGTATATCCCGGCGTTTGAGCCGGTTCGACGGGTCTTACGAGCTTTTCACCGTATATAACGGTTTTGGTATCATAAACGGCGCCGTTTAATTCAAATTCCACTTCAAAGCTTTTTGCGGCGAATGTCGCGTAAAACTCCATATCGTACGTAAAAGAATATCCGTCGTTAAAATCCCACGTTATTCCCGCCGTGTCGCGCCACCCGATGAAGTCGTATCCCGTCTTTGCGGGAGGTACGGGCGCTTTTAGACGCTCCATATAAGCGACGTTGTCCGAAGCATACTCGTTCCCTTCCGCGATATACTTAACGTTAAATATTTCGGCTATCCACACGGCGCTTAGAACCGTATCGCTTTTTACTATATCGGCATAGAAATCCCACTTTTCAGCGCCGTTATACCAACCGTCAAACGCGTATCCGCTTTTTGAAGGCTGCGACGGTTCCGAAACAAGACCGGGATATGTAATATTTTGTACGCCCGCGTAAGCAACCGCGCCGTCAAAAAAACTTACCGTGTATATGACGGGCGTCCATTTTGAATACAAAACCGTATCGCCGGAAATTTTGTCTTTGCTAAAGTTCCACTCGTTGATAAGTTCCGGCTCTTTATACCAACCCTCAAACGTATAATGCTCGCGCCGCGGAGCATTTGGAACATCTATAAGAGAGCCGCCGCGCACGGACATATTTTCCTCAATTCCATAGCCGCCGTAAGTCTCAAAACTGACCTTATAGCTTCCGACTCCTCCGCTTATAACCATAAGCGCCGCGGCGACTATGGCAACCGCCGCTATGGTGATAAGAACTATAACTTTATTTTTATTATTCGCTTCTCGCATAAATCCCCTCCAACACGATAAAACACCTTTAAAAACAAAAATTTGCCGATATGCCCTCAAGTTAACACGAGTGAACTTAGGTTGTTTTTGCGCCGGTTCGTTTTTTACGCTCATAACCGCGCCGCAAACCTAAGAAAACAACGAGCCCGAACTCAAAAAAGAGATAAAAGGCGCCGCTTTATACTCGCGCTGGCATTATATAATATTTACACTTTAATTCTACCATATTTTTTTATATATTGCAATACCTTTTCAAAAAATAAATTCCAATTAACTAAACGAAATTTTCTTTTCGTCCGTTGTCTTCCACTGCTTTTTAGCACAAACGAAGCTTTTCGCTTTTACTCCGAAGCACGCTCTTCTTTATTTTAACTCGCTGCATTTTTTACTTTTGTTTTTATATTCCGCATTCAACCGCGAACAAAAGCGGAAACATTAATAAATTTCTTGCAAAATTAAACGCGGGATTTTGCGTAGCATTTTCTCTTAAAGAGAGTTGCTATTAAAAAACGGGAAAGACTCTTCGACCTTTCCCGCATATTTTTTTATCGCGGTTATCAAAAAACCGCTTTTGTCCGGTATTATCTGCCCGTATCGTTTTCGTACTGGAACAACGGCTGATTCATGGTCCCGTAAGGCACCATTGAAATCGGCTGAATAATCGGCGTAAGCTGTATACGGTCGCTAGGTTTTTCGACCGGCATAGGCTGATTAACGGGCGAATGTCCGTATATAATTCGTCTGACCGGTTTTGGTTGTTGTTTGCGCGCCATAATTTTTACCTCCAAAAATAGATTCCTTATCTTTTGTAATGTTCGCGATATTTTTTACGCGTGCGCTATTCTTCTATAGCCCCTTCTACGGGAAGATATTTTTCCGTCACTATAAAGGAATTGACAAAGGTCAAAATAACGGAAACGCACAGAAGCGCATAGTATCCAAAATTCAAGCGATACACAAGGCTTGCGTCGTTCTTTAATATCCCCACAAGTATCTCGCCTATATCCTTGCCGCTTCCGCTGTTGAGCGCGGCAACCGCTATGAAAAGCGTAATAACGCATATAAGTATGATTGCGTTTGACAAATTCGGACCTTTTTTTAACCTTCCGTTTATGGATTTGACTATATATTTGAATCCGTTATATATGGACGCAATGAATATCATCAAAACGCTTATCGACGCGAGACTGGCTCCCGTAATAACCGCGGCATCTTGCCCCGTAAACAGCGCCTCAAAGCCGCCTCCGCTCATAAACCCGAACATTCCGACAATGGACGATAACCCGCCCATTAAATTGTAACCGGTAAATTCGGACACCATCGGAAAAGCAAAAAGGAAAAACGCCGCCACGCTAAGCGCGAGCATAAAGAGCGAAAGCCCGTGATGCTTGATATATCCCTTTTCGGGCATAACCGTTTCCACTTGATATAGCGGCTGATTTTGCGTTGTGTAAGGCACAAACGACACGGGTATAACTATCGGCGACAATTGAACGCCGTTACCGTTATTGGGATTCGGTACGGGCGTATTCCCCACATAACCGTATCCCGCGGCTACTCCCTGCCCCTGTTGAAGCGTTTGGTTTTGCTGTTGAATACCGTCCGCTTGCTGTTGGTTGGCGGGCAAATTTGCGCCGCATCCGTAACCACCCTGACCGCCGTCGTTTGGGTATTGATTATTATACGGCGAATTGCGGTCATATTGATTTTGCATCGGCTGACAATAAGTCTGAATATAATAATCGCATTCAAACTTATCAAAGCACGCGCCGCAATCGTATTGTGTGCAACCGTCGTCTCCGACATAATCAACTTCGATTTTTTCGACCTTTTTACTCATAATTCTATCCCTTATACTCAGGTAAGTATAAATAGTATACTACATTTCAAAAAAAATTTCAATACTTATTTGATATTTTCTCTAAATAATTTTATAGCATATACCAAAAATCGGACAAATATTCGCCGATACCCAAGATTTTTGGGTACGATTATCCGCCGTTCGTTACTTTCCATTAATATTATACCACAAACCTTATCGTATTTCAAGGGTTTTAGAAAAATTTCACGGATTCTTTATATGCTTGTAAATTTCATTACGCAAACTCTTAAACGCCCCGACAAGCGAAATTTTTATACTTCTTCATTCTTTCGCGATTTGCGCTTCCGATAGACCTATAGTAAAATTAAACGCGGAGTTTTTTTTGGACGGGCTTTTTTATGCCTGTATCGTTTCCTTGTAAAAAATAAAAATATCGGCAAAACATTCGCTTTGCCGATATTGATTGTACTACTGTTTTTTCACTTTTTGTTTCATGCCTTAGTAGACAACGCAAATACCGTCGAAACCAACGACGCTCCCAAGACGATATAGTAACCTATACCTATTGCATCGACGTCGCTTACATACAAACCGTTCGCAACGATTGTATACGCAACATACCCAAAAAACATAATCAATGCCGTTACGGATAAAGTCTTTCTCCCGGCTATGCGCCCGGTAATTAGCCCAAAAACGGAATCAATAACACTTACAACCAATAGAACCGCGCCTATAAGAAAAGCTACCGTCCCCCAATCCGATAAAAATAAATCGATATTGTAGTTAGAAAAATCAAAAAAATGTTCTAACGGCTTGTAGCCCTCGATAAAACTCGGAAGACCCGTGACATAACTCGGCACCACGATAACCGCAAGCGCCGCAAGCGAAAACAGCAAAATAAATATTGCCGATATTCTTGCTCCTTTTCTGCCCCTAAACATATAAAAATCTTTCCTTATAAAATTTGATTGTTTATGTGTCGCTTATTCCTCAACCTGCAATACAGGTTGGTTCATAGTTCCGTACGGTACTAACGCAATAGGTTGGACAATCGGGTTAATTTGCATTATCGGAGTCGGAGCGGCTATCGCCACAGGCGCGGGATTCGGGAGCGGTCTGTAAATCACATTGACCGTCTTTATTTCCGCAACTATGGGAGCGGGCGTCACGTCAACCGCAACGCCCTTACCTTTCTTATCCTTTTTAGGCATCTCTTCGTTACCCTTTTTCGCCATAGCTAAACTCCATTAAAGATACCGCCCGGAAAACCGTTTGTATCTTATTTGTTGACCGTGGATACGAGGAATGAAGATACTCCAAAACCCGCTATCAATAGATACGTCGTGAACACAGCGAAAGAACCGAAGCTTGTGCCGGTAACACCGCCCAAAAGACCGATGCTGAATACCGAAACAAAGAATGCATTGATATCGCTCCACAATGTGCCGTCAAGACTCAATCCATATGAATAGATAAAAAATCCGATAGCGCTTATGCACGCCGCCATAACTAGCAACGACGACACCCATCTGCCCATTTTTTTACCGGTGATTATACTCAACACCGAAAGCATAATGCTTATGACGCTAAGATAGATAATTACCTGCAAAATAATGGCTTGCGGTTCTATAACCTTTCCGCTTTGCGTCACATAATATGTAACGCCGTTAGACAGACCTTCATCCGACATCGGAAGATATCCCGCCATAGAGGAAAAGTTAAATGTCGCCGAATCGGAAAAGATTTTTACAAGATCGTTCCCGAATAAAGTCAAACACACCACTAGTATTAGGGCAATACAAATTATTATATTGATTATAGGCGAATATATGCCTACTCTTTTCTTTGCAATGCTCATAACAACAACTCCTTAAAAACAAACAGTTCTCTGTCTGCCCGGATATTTTAATTATTCTTCTACCTGCAACACAGGCTGGTTCATCGTGCCATACGGTACGAGAGCGATCGGTTGAACGATCGGGTTGATTTGCATAATCGGCGTCGGAGCGGAAATAGCTACGGGCGCGGGATTAGGAAGCGTTCTGTAAACGATCGTCGGTCCCTTCGGAGCTTCGACGACGACAGGCGCCGGTGCAACTTCAACTTGTTTCTTGTTTTTCTTTGCCATAATAGTGTCCTCCAATATAGACTAAAAATTTTTATTTTGCCATATAACCCTTGGCGAAGGTTTTTTTACGTATGATATTCCCCGAACGGGGAAAGCCTATTATCCCAAAGGCCGGGGGTAAGCCGGTAACCCTATAAAGGAATTATTCCTCAACTTGCAATACAGGCTGATTCATCGTGCCATACGGTACGAGAGCAATCGGTTGAACGATCGGATTGATCTGCATAATCGGCGTCGGAGCAGAGATAGCTACAGGCGCGGGATTAGGAAGCGTTCTGTAAACGATCGTCGGTCCCTTCGGCGCCTCAACAACAACAGGTGCCGGCGCGACTTCAACTTGTTTTTTGTTTTTCTTTGCCATAATTGTATTCTCCTTTATAAGATATTTAAAATTAAATTAATTAATTTTCCGTTTTTGCCCCGCGATTCTCCGCGGGCGCCGCGTTTCATTTTAAGTCCAAAGCGGCTTTCGTTAATTACCGTTTTATTCCGCGTCTTCTTCGTCTGCGCCGACATTGGCTTCGATGCCGCCGGCGACCGGAGCAAACGCGACTAACAATACCGTTGCCGCGACAAGCAAGATGCAACCGAGGCTAAACTTTACGCCGTCGCAATACAACGCCTGAAGCAACAAGACCGCCGAAACGCCCGTGATTGCCGCTAAAAAGCTCAACACATTCGTCACGCCAATCTTTTTTGACAATTTTCCTTTGAATATCCCTATTACGGCTACGGTATAACCGACCGCAAACAGAAGCAAAGCTAAGACCGTGACAAACGGCAACGTATAAGCGAGAGTTATCTTTGAAAAATCTCCGTCGGCGTCAAACTCAATTCCTTTTAAGACATTATTATAATAGTTACTCCCCGTCTTGCCGAGCACGATTTCAAACGCGCCCACAAGGAGATCCAAACCGGTTAAATCTTTCGTCTCCGTAATAACTATATCGCCTTCCTCATTTGTCGTGGAATCAACTATGTAATCCGATACGTAAGGAAAAAACAGCGAAGCGATAAGCGCCGCGAATATCAACGTCAGAACGCCGAATTTTATAAAACGCTTAATTATTACGCTCTTATCCGAAAGCGCTTCCGCGCTTTCCGGTGCAGTCAATTGATAGTCATTCATAACGAAACTCCCTCAATTTTTATCGGTACTTCTATTATACAATGTTTTCGGACGAATTTCAATAGGTTTTTAAAAATATTTTTATTTTTTTTAAAGTTTTTTTGGTAAAATTCTCCATTTTTGGGGGATTAATAACCATAAAGACTCTTAATTCTGTCTTTTTCGGACTTCGGGTACTTACGTCCCGCCAATCTCTCTACTAACAAGACGGCTATTGAGAGGACGATACCGACCGCAAATCCGTAACCGATATCAAATACGAACACGTCGGAAAACACCTGCGTAAGCAGAAAGACCTCGCCCGCCGCAAGCAAAAAGAACACCGTCTGGATAAGCGTGATAAAATATATCTTTCGCTTTAACGTGCCCGTAAAAAGCTTAATAAAGAACATAATGAGATTTATTAAAGTCAATATAAAGGCTATAAGTAACGTAACGGGCACGGCTTGAGCGAACCATCTCTGCCAATCCGTGTGTTCCGTCTGTTCCAAAACCGCGTCAGTGTAATAGGCGCCGTTTATGTTTATGCCGATTTCGTTTAATTGTTGGGCTATGGACTCGTACAAGTCGTCCATGTGGATGATTTCAAGCAACGAAAGTACGATATCGCCGCCGCTGGAGTCCTCGTATTGATAGACGTCGGGGGCTTTATCCACATCATGCGCCTGAGTGTACGGGAGATTTACAAAGAAGAACGTGCCGATAATCAAAAGCGATAATACAAACGCAAAGCCGACCGCAATGTGGCGTTTAACGCTTGTACGGCTTCTTACGACGCCGCCTTTTTTCGCGCCTTTAATAACGGCGCTTCTCTGCATTTCGATTTCTTCGGGCGTTAGCTGTCTTTCGGCGACGACCTCGGAGGGCGCGCAACACTCTTCGGCGCTATTTTTTGCGGCGAAAGGACAGATTGTTTCTTTCGCTTCCTCTTTGACCGAATTATTTACCGTAGCATTGTCGCCGTTTATGGTTAAGTTATAGACGTAAGGCTTCAACTTAGCCTCCAAAGTGTTCAAAGACGTAGAAAAATCCGCTTCGCTCTCGTTGTTGCCGTCGTACACGTCGGACGGCGGCGCTATAACGGGCGCGCCGTTTTTTCCCGAAGCGCTCTTTACGGCGTCCCTTATCATTCTGTCGGTAGCTCTCAGCCCGCAAACCACGCAATACACATCGTCCACCGAGTTTACCGTGCCGCAATTTTTGCATGCGTAAGTCGGACCGTTCGGGACGGGTTTATTTGCGGAATGAGTTATGTACGGTGCGATTGTCGGTATTTTGATTTTGTCGCGGCTAAGCGCCGAGCCGATATCGGATAGGCGGTGTTCACCAAAAGTATTAGGATCGGTCAAGACTCCTCCGTTTTTTACGGCGGGGACGGCAACCGCGGAAAAAGCCGCGGCATCCGAAGCCGCGAGCAAATTCGGATTTTGAGCTATGCTAAAAACCTTTACGCCGCAAATAGTACAACGCGATGAGCCGTCTCCCACGTAAGCGCCGCAATGTTCGCAAATACGCATATGCCTCTCCTTAAAATATATTCAATAATATTATATATCTTTATGCGAAAAATTTCAATAGTTTTTCAAAAATTTTTTTATTAATTTTATTATTTTTCGCTATTTCTCGCATATAATTGTTGTTTTTTGATCGCCGCCGCACATTTTCTTAAAAACGACGTCTTTTGAAAGGCACTTCATGCCGTTCCCTTCCGCGCAAAAACCTATTTCCTCCAGCAGCGCGTCGTAAAAATCCGAAAGAATCAAGTCGGAGCAATTAATCAATTTGAGAGTTATCGCTCTCAAAAAGAAACGTCTTACGTTCTCTTCGTCAAATTCTTTTAGCAGCAATACTTTTTTTATTGCGGCGTTTTTATTTATTACGACGTTTGCGGCGCCCGCGAGACGCCCGTCCGACAAAAGACCGACGAACGCGCCTTGGCATTTAAAAAAATCCGGAAAAACCGAAATATTTTGTTCGTCGAACGGATTTATCAAGTCAACGCTAAACATCGGTTTTTATTTTATCACAAAAAAATCTAAATGTCAAGGTTAAAAGGCTTGACTATTTTTTTAAAAAGGGTTATTATAAACCGCATAATAATAAAACAAGGAGATGCCCGACAATGAACGAGAGAAACAAATTAACTCTCGCTCATCAGGAAATTGCGCCTTGCGATGATTTTTCCGATAACGCGTTATCGGAAAAAAATAGCCGTTCCGCAATTCCTTTTGACGAGAGTGACGTCCGACAAAAAGACAAGGCGGATTTTTTTTATGCCGCCGAACCACAAACCGCCGCGGCGGCGAATCAATTCGCGCCCTCGGCTAAGCCCGCGCCTACCGGCGCGCCCTCTGCGCCTATCGGCGCGCCCTCCGCGCCTACCGGCGCGCCCTCCGCGTCTATCGGCGCGCACCCCGCGTCTATTGACGCGCCACACGTGCCTATCGACGCGCCACACGCGTCTATCGACGCGCCACACGCGCCTACTGGCGCGCCACACGCGCCTACTGGCGCGCGGTCTAAACCTACCGACAAAAAACCTTTGCGCCTGCTTTCCGGTCTTTCTAACCAAAAACTTGCGTACACGGCGGTTTTTGTCGCGTTATCGGCGGTTCTTAATTCGATTGCGTTAGTTTCGAACGCGGTTTCGGCGCTGTCGCTCACTTACGTGGTCAATTTCTTCTCGGGGGTTATACTCGGCCCGTGGTTAGGCTTTTTTGTGGGCTTTACGGGGGATCTTATCGGGTGCATACTCTTTCCCAAGGGCCCATATTTAGTGCCCGTAGGGATAAGCTCGGGGCTTCTCGGGCTTATTCCGGGGCTGATAATGAATCTAAAGAAAGCGGACGGCTTTTACGCGGGGCTAAAAAAGCCTTTTACCCAAATTTCTTTCAAAGCCGCTCAAATAATATTGACTATGCTTATTGTCGGAGCCGTCTGCACGGTCGGGATCAACACGACGACGTTTTTTCTCACGTACAGCTCGCTCCCAAAGACTTTTTCGAATTTTTTTGTCTATCTGATAGGCCCGAGCAGGCTTCCGGTGCAACTTCCGGTTCTCATTATGAATACGGTTATCATCGCCATGACTTACCTATCGTTCGAGGGGCTTTTCAAAAGGATAAAAAGTAAGATCCAAAAATAAAACCCTTTTCCGGCATATCCCGCGGCGCTTACGCACAAAAACGCGTTTGCCGCGGGTATATCTCCTAACGGTATACGCATACTATTTACGCTGTAAAAAGCCTTAAGGAGATAATATGTGGTTCAAAAAACGCCGTACAAAAAAGTCGGAAGCTCCGCCTCAATCGAGTAGGTACGATCCGCTTGGCATGTATACGGGCGCGCCGTCGGACGGCTCCGCGCCCGTGCAGGACGCGGACGATCTATAAAAAAGAACGTACTCGGCTTAAAAAAAAACGGAAAGTTTTGCTTTCCGTTTTTTTTGTTTATTTGTCGAATTATTCGTTTATTTACGTTTGCCGGCTTTTTTTTGTTGTTTGAGATATTCTTTGTCGGCTTTTTTTTGTTGTTTGAGATAATTCTTTTCTTGTCTTTTGGTTGTTTTTTTCGTTTCGCCGCTCAAACGTGGCGTGGCGGCTTCGGCGGCGCGGCGCTCTTGCAATTCCTTTAGCGCCTTGTCGCGGCATGGGATATACATCGATCCCGCCGTACGCGGGTCGCGGTAAAAAGCGGGGTTACCGCTCACCGAATAACGCTGTTCGTACGAAAATCCTCCTCCGGGCATACCCTGTCCAAAATACGGATAAGGCGGATAAGGCATAGGAGGCGGATAACCTCCGTAAGGCGCGTACGGCATAGGCGGCGGCAGCATAGGCATAGGGGGATAATAAGGCGACGCTCCGTACGGCAAGGGCGGATAAGGCATAGGCGCAATCGGCGGATAAAAGGGATACGGCGGCGGAAAAAACGCATACGGGTCGTAAGGGTACATACCGAGAACGTCGTCGGGATACATTCCCTCTCCGCTTTCGGCGTTGTAGCCGCCAAAGTCCGATTCGTCGTTTTGAGCGCGCGCTCCTTCCAAAAGCTTGGCTTCGTCGATATTGTTGTTTAAGAGGTAATCGTAAACCGCCTTTTGATAATCTATGGTCACGGGATACGTAACCGCGCCCGCGGTATATTTTTTTCCTTTTTTGCGCGTGAACTTAACTCCGCAGTTCAGGCAATACGCGCCGTCCTTTGGGGATTGAAATCCGCACACGCTGCAGTACTTGATTCCCGTATCGATAAACTTCCCGCAAGAACCGCAGTATTGCGCGTGGTCCTTTATAGGTTTTCCGCATTTCGAGCAAAACATATTTTCTCCTTATTCTCCGTAAACAAAAACCCTGTTCTTAAATATTATACCCCGAAAAATACCGTTTGTCAAGACCTTTCCAAAATTTTTTTTCTTCGTAAGGCATAAACTTAAAAAAAAATGACCGTCAAAAAAAAAGTTTATCCAAAATCCCCGCGTCAAAATATTATAGCGAAACTTCGTTAGCCTTCCCCGTCTTTTTTTCGGGCGCGAATTTGGGCGCGTTCTCGCTCCCGTAAGACGTATATAAGGGAAAACGGGACGGATTTTTTTAAAATCCGTCCCGTTCCTCCAAATAAAAAAACCAAGGAGAAAACTGTTTAGAAAAAAGTTAGAAAAACTCATTATAATAATTTAAAAGATTTTTCCCCCCCCCATAAAAGCGCCGAAACACCGTTTGACGTCTTTTGGGTTTTCTTTATCCGTAAGTCCCGACAACCGCCCGGACTTACGCACAAAAACCTTTTTTTTACCTATCCGCCGTTTGTAAGCTCGGTTTTCACGCTCCTTTCGGGCGTATTCACAAAAACCTTTTTTTTACCTATCCCGCTTAAAGACCAGGCTTTTTTTTACGCGAAGACCGCGGTAAGCCTATTTATAAGCTCGGGGAGGCTGACGCCTTGCGAATTCGGGTCTTTCATTATGTCGTTATAGTCGTAGCTGTAGTAGTAGTTCGTGTTGACCGCGGTGCCGGCTTTTACCATAGCGTTCACAAGCGCGGCGTCCCAATTCTCCATAGTTCCTTGGAATCTGACTATTCCGCTGTCCCACACGCTGACCTTGACTTCTAACTTGACGTATCTAAGATAATCGACGATACCGCCGTTTGCCGTATAACCGCCTATCGCGTCCGCGATACCGTTAGCCGAATCTCTGGAGACGAAACCGTACTGGTCGCCGTCCGTATAGGAGTAGCATATAAAGCTTACGTCCGTATAGCCGTTTGAGTCGGAGGAAGTGACTTCCTTTATAGTTCTTAGGTCAACCTTGTGGTTGGAGAGAGTCGACGCGGGCATACCGAACTCGCAGAGCCTAAGCCCCGAGAGATCCGCGATATTGTCGTTAAACACGCGTCTTGTCGGCTTATAATCGTTGTAGAGAGCTTCGAGAGCCGAATGAGTCGGAGCCGTACCCGTCGGGTTGCCGTTCCGCTCGTATTCTCCGTTCGGCCCCGTGTAAGCGTCGGAGGAAAGGACTTTTCTGTTGTTTTTACCGGTGGCTTTTAGCTCCACGCCGTTACCCGTTAGCTTATAATCGGCTACCGTAAGGAGCGGCCCCAATATGTCTATGGCTATCTTCGCGCTCGCCTCGGTGAGGATCGTCGCGTTCTTCTCAAGGTCAAAGCCGTAATATTTAAATCTCACGGTGTTTAATACCATCGTCGCGTCCAAAGCTATACCCTGTAGTCCGCCCGCGCCCGTACCGCCTCCCGTGGAGCGTATTCCGGAGAAATTCATATAAGAATCCACTTGAGAGCCTATTCTTAGCGTCCAATACGCTAATATGATGTCGGCTATATACGCGTCGTCGTCCGTAAAGACGCTCTTTAGCGTAGTCTCCATGTCGTCGTAATCGTCAAATGAGAACGTCGGCGCGACTAAAGCGTCGCCCTCGGCCGTAAGCTTCGGCCGTCTGTTCTGATAATCGTACGCGTCAAAATCGTACTCGGCGTACTTTACGGGGTCGCAACCGCCGATTATCGAGTGTATGCCAAGCTCGATATTCTCGGGGATGTTCTCGTCACCCAGCCAAAGATTTATCTTCGTCATATCGGCGTTTTGATAAATCGCTTCCGCGCTAAAATTCTCCGAATAGTCGTAAGGATAATACGTCAAACCGTATTGATGCGCCTCGCGCAACTCAAAATCGCCCAAACCCTGACTTCCCGTTATGAAGTAGTCGCCCTTAAGCGCCTTCGACACGAGAGTCGGATCGTTTAGGTAGCTCGCGGGATTGACGCCGTAATTTGTGTTCTCGGGCGTCATTATTAGCGGATCCGCCGTGGGCGGAAAGGTTGTGAGCACACCGTACACATAGTAGACCGACATGCCGAGAACGAGTATGACAATAAAGTTTATCACAAACTTAAACGCTCCCGAAACAAATTTTCCTATCGTCATGGATAGTTCCTCCGAAAAAGATTTTTTTTATTTAGTTCTGCCGCTTTCTTTCTTTTTTATCGTAAAAGTCATTTACCGTTCGCTTTGTCGGCGCTAAGGGGAGTTTTTTTCGCTCCTCCCGCCGCCGATAGCGGCGTTCCGTAAAAAAGTTATCGGTTTCCGCTTTGTCGGCGCGCCGGGAAAGAGAGGTTGGAGTTCTCACCCGGCGCCGCCGATAACAGCGGTTCGTTAGGTTGATTGGCTTTTTGTACCCGAGAAGGGTTAGATTATCGTCACGTCGCAGTATACGGTGCCCGTACCGTCTTTGTACTTAAAGGTGCCCGTTACTCTCACGGTCGTTCCGACGGCGGCGTTGATATCCAAGCCCGTGAAATTCCAGTTGATCTTGAGATCCGGAACGCCGTTCGCCGTATTCATGTATATAATAGCTCCGTCCGTATTAGCCTCCGCGTAAATAGCCGCTCTCAGAACCATCGTCGGCATATCCTTCGCCGTCAATACCGAGCCTTTCGTCAGACTCTTCTTGTACACGTTGTTAAGACCCGGGCTCACGTCGACGTAGTTGCCCGCGTTTGCTCTGGGAGCATTTCCTGTCATAGTGTAAGCGCATCCTAGCCATAGCTCTATCGGAACCACCCTTCCCGAGGGGAAGCCCCATGATCCGGCTGAGTTTAGAGTCACAAGGACGTTCCCGGACAGTCCGCCGTTTGAAAAAGTATTTTCTCCGGATTGCGGCGGATTTATATCGGTATAAGGGTCTCCGTTGCCGACGTTATTGGCTATCCTCGACGGACTGCCGTTCATATTGAGACCGCCCGTCGCCACCGTGGTGTATACGAGCGCGCCAGTCTGATCGATGAAGTATATCCTTCCGTTCGTACCGTCGTTATACGAGAGAGCCTGTCCGGTCATACCGGCTATGCTGTCGCCGTAAGCCGCGTTCTGATACTCGACCGCGTTCGTCACAAGGGCTACAAGCGTAATTTCCTGAGTCACCGGGAAAGTCTCGCTTATCGTGGTTATAGTGCCAGTGCGCGTGAAGCTGCCGTAGCTCAAGCCTTGCGTGGCGTTACTTGACCAGCTCACATTATAAGTGTAGGTACTACTGTCGTCCATCGTCACGGTCGCCGAATTGTAATGGTTTACCGAATCGACGTTGGTTATTATGTATTGCGACGTCGGAATATTCGTAGACGCTATACTCTTCGCCAGGGAGGCTTTGACCGTTACCTGCCGCTCCGCTCTTTTGCCGTTCCAAGAGATGTAAGCCGTGTATGTTCCGCCGTCGGTATTTAGGTGCACTCCGCTCGTGTCCCATCCTACATTGACGTTAAAGCTTTGACTACCGCTTCCTCCGATATCTATCGTGAAGGTCATGGTGTGCGCCGTCGGGAGTTTTGATCTCCATACTCCGTCGTACGGATCGATCTCCGGTATATGCGGCTCCGAATAAGAATAATCTCCGTCTAAGATATACAGGTTCATTGTTACGGTATGAGAGGTGTTGCCCACGAAGCCGTTTACGACGAACTTCGCGTTCTTACCGTCTACCTCGCCCGCGGCTATAGCCGCTCTTACCGGCGTGTAGTCCCAAGCCACCAACTCGTTCCTCGTGACTCCGCCCGCGTGCGTCACGCTGACCGTCGTCTTGATATTCTCAAAGTTGTCTATCGTCGCGTATTGGTCGGCTACCGTCGCGGAAGCCACGCTTGTTATCTCCTGAAGCTCCAAGCCGCTATTGGCGTTGTAGTGCGTAAGGTTGAGTATGAGCTTCTCCTTCAACGCATCTCCCGGGACCTGATAAAACTCGGCGGAGATAGTCGTCAGTTTACCCTTTACAAAGCCGAGCTTGAGCCAAGCCGAGGAGCTTGCGTTCAAGGCGGGCAGAGGCAGGAGCGAATTGATGAAATTCATCATGTCGTCCTTTCCCGTGTTTTGCGAGCCGCGGAAGT
>JAISQX010000106.1 GCA_031273965.1 Clostridiales bacterium | reverse complement strand
TATAGTATACTCTCCTTTACTTTCCTTGTCAAGTCAAAAATAAAAAAATTTCAGCTTTTTTTTTGCTTTTTCCGCTTTTTGTACGTTTTTTTGTGCATCACAACACATTTATACACAATCTCGCTTGAAAAAAATGTATGTTTCCGCAACAATTTACGGCGCTTTTATACCAAT
The DNA here is from genome assembly GCA_031273965.1 of Clostridiales bacterium. Lineage (GTDB taxonomy): Bacteria > Bacillota > Clostridia > Christensenellales > JAISNN01 > JAISNN01. Next base: position 11,672 of record JAISQX010000106.1, on the reverse strand, counting down.
ACAACCTCAGCTTTTACGCTTTTTGGCTTATCCACAAATGAAAAAGCCCCTCGTTTCATGTGAAATCGGCTTCTCCGCTCTTTGGTAATTCAAATTTGACCGAAAAAACCCAATGCAAAACAGGATAAATACATACGACCTTATCTCCGTGTTTTTTATACGCTTAAAAAACAATTTGAGGAAAGTAATTTTTGCAAAGCCGAAAACGTATAATTAATAAGAGGAATAATATATGCAAGATTTGAATAAACCTAAAGATTCGTCAAAAGGAGCCGCGGTCAAGCGTCCGCACACGCTACAGTTAGAGCGCAACGAGCGTCTGACGATAAGCGGCGTTCTAAGCGTCAAGAGTTACAACGACAAGGAAATCGCTCTCATCCTTAGCGAATATATTCTGGTCGTGGCGGGAGAGGGATTGAACATCGATAAGCTCAGTATAGACGACGGAAATATCGTAATAGACGGCGCTGTGCTTTCGCTCAAATACTTAAAAACTTTGGAGAAAGGCAGCTTCCTAAAGAGGCTGGCAAAATGAGCGGCGTAAGCGCGCAACCCGCCGAATTTTTCTTTTTTGCCGTAGCGGGGTTTGTCTCCGCGTTTTTTTACGGGCTTTTTTGGCTTTTTAGGCATTTTATAAAGCCTAACGGGTTTTTTGAAATTGCCTCGGATTTTTTATTCGTCATTCTATCCGGCGTCGTTTTTTTGTTCTGCCTTACTCAAAAAACCGACGGGGGATTGAAACCTTTTTATTTTTTGGCGTTTTTGACGGCTTTTGCGACGGGGCTGTCGGCGTTGAATTGCTTCAAAGAATTACTTCTTTCCGTCGCTAAGAAGATTTACGCGCGGGTAAGCCCGCTTTGGGCTAAAATACGAATTAAAAAATCTCCGCCCATAAACGACGAAGCCCGAAACCGGGAAACTTACAAAAAAAATCCTTCCATAAAACCCGACGGCAGCCTAAAGAGCGCGCGCGGCGCGAAAAAATAAAATCCGCCTCAAAAAATCTGAGGCGAATTTTGTATAACAAAAAACTCCGTTCGGTTTTGCGGGTTTTTGTCCGCAAAAATCGGGCGCGCGGCTTTTTTATAATATAGGCGAATAAATTTTTTTGCAGAACTCTTGATTGCCTTTAGCCGCCCATACTTTCCGCACGGAAATGACGCTTTATATTTTGATACGATATTTTAACTGTTTCCGCGATAGCCGCGGCGTCAATTGTATGTCCGCTCTTAGTTCGGCTGTTCGTCGGTCTCGGTCGCGGAAGCGGACGGCGCTTGGGAAAGCTGTTTCAAAAGCTCGCCGCTAAGCTCTTCGCGATTGTTTCTCACAAGGTTTATATGGTTGATTAGCACCTGCTCCGTCGTCGCCAAAAGATTGTCTATGCGCTTTTTTGAATCGATTTCGATATCGTAAGCGCGCCTTTCCGCTTCGTCGACAATAAGCCTCGCTTCGTTTTGCGCTCTCATGGTTACCTCCGCCGTACTCACGAGATAATCCGCCGTTTCCTGCGCCTGCTGAGTCCTCTTAAGCGCAAGGTCTATGGCCTCTTGTATTATATACGCGCGCTCTTTTTTCGTTTCTTCCGCTTCTCTTATTACTTCGGGCAATTCCTTGCGGAACGCGCCGATAAGAGACAAAACCCTTTCTTTGTTGAGAAGCGTCAAACCGAAAAAGTTTTTGCTTTTTTCGATTTCTTCTTCAAGTTCGATTATGATAGATTCCAATTTGTCCATTTTATTGATTTCTCCTTGATAGTGTATGTAAAAAAAAATTCCCTTTTTATAACCCGCTTATTTACGTCGCTATTTTGAGCGCGTTGTAAATGCCGACGAGTTTCTCGTATATTTCCTCGGGTACGTATTTCTTGACGGATTTTCCCTCCGCCAAAAATTTTTTGACCATGCTTGAAGAGATGCTCGCGCTATTCTCCCCCGCCTCGAAAAAAACCGTATCTATGCCGCCGTTACGATAATTATGGACAGCCATAAGCCTTTCATACTCGTAATCGCCCGAATTGCGGACGCCGCGTATTATGCAGTCGGCTTTATATTCCGCCGCCGCCGCCGCCGCCGTCATGTCGGAAGCGAACGCCTCGACGCCGTCCATACCGCATATCGCGCCGCGCAAAAAGTCCAACCTGTCCGTTTGAGAGAACAGACACCGCTTATCCGGATTTATCAGAATCGCGGCGTAGACCTTGTCAAATATCTTTCTCGCTCTGTAAATAATGTCGATATGCCCGTTGGTCACGGGATCGAAACTGCCGGTGAATATAGCTGTTTTCATAATTTTTTCGGTTTGATAAAACTCATTTGCTGAGTCCCGTAAACCCTCGTGTCGTATATTATAGCATATTCGGTCAAATCTATCAAGTCTTTACCATAATAATGCTCAAATATTATTTTTCCGTCGGTCTTTAACAAATTATTCTCTATAATAACCTTTATCGCCTTTTCTCCGTACCCACTTTTATACGGCGGATCCAAATATATAAAATCAAATCTATCGCCCCTATCCGAAAGCTTTTTGATGGTTTTTAAATAATCCCCTTCAAGAATTTCCTCGCCCGTCTCCCCCGCAAGCGCAAGATTCTTCTTTACATACCTCGCATCGATGTCGCAAAAAATCACCCTTTCGGCGCCTCGACTTATAAATTCCAAGCCTATCGCGCCGCTCCCCGAAAAAAGATCCAACACGACGCTTCCCGCTATCTCAAATTGAAGTATGCAAAACAAAGCTTCCTTTGCTCTGTCGCCCGTCGGACGTACGGTCTTATCCAGCGGAAAATAAAGCTTCCGCCCCCGATGTTTTCCGGCTATAATTCTCATCCTTTAGATAATTTTTTGGGAAATATCCCAAAACCCCTTTCAAAACTTTTTTGGATATCGTAGAGGATTTTTACGGATTAGAGAAAGATTTTTTTGATATCTCCTCCGCCTTTATCTCTTTTTTAGCCTCTTTCCAAGAACCGCTTTTTCCGTGACAATGATGTCGGGCTTGACATCCCACTCCTCCGACGGGATTCTTTCCATTCTCTGTGTTTCGTACGCAAGCGCTATCTTTCCGATTTTTGTGCCGCTAAAAAATCTGTCGTAACACCCCTTGCCCCTGCCCAACCTGTTTTTCTCTCCGTCAAACGCTAACAGCGGAATAACCGCGACGTCTATAACGCCTTTTTCAACTGATTTTTCCGGCTTTTTGGGTTCCTCTATATCGTATTTATTCTTTTTATACTTCGTATCGCGGCTTATCGGAACGGCTTCCATTTCTCCGTCCTTACCCAAAATCGGCACGTATACTTTTTTGTCATTGTCCAAAAGATTTTTTATAAGCGCGTTTGTGTCCGGCTCCGCGCCGAAAGATTTATAAATAAAAACGCTTTCGGCTTTTTCTTTTTTGATAATAGCCGAAACCTTTTTAAATATCTTTTTGTCCGCGCCTCTTCTATAACGCGCCGTCAGCGCGTCCGCGCGTTCTTTGGCTTCTTTTCTCAATTCGGACTTTCGTTCGGCGACGGTTTTTTGCGCGCCCGCATCCTCGTCGTTTGCGCGCGGCAAACCGCCTTTGTCCGAAGCGGCGTCCGAAGCGGCGCTTTTATCCGCCTTAACTGTCGTCTTGCCCGTTCTCCTTGCCGCGGTGAGAGCCGCGACTATCGGAGGCGTCAACAACAACGTCAGAACAAACTCCGCGACGCCGTTTGTGGCTATTACCGTAAGTATTAGCTTTGCGTCTATCGACGTGATTATATTTCCGGATTCGACGTTTTTTCCGCCGAAAAATAAAGCTATAAGCCCCATTACCGCAACCGTATTGAACAGCGCGCCCGCCGCGGCCGGGATTCCGTTGCGCAAAATTTTGTGTTTTTTGCCGCTTCCGCTATTCTTTATGAGTTTATCGACCAAGCGATGCACCGCATACACGACGACGCCTATAAATACTCTGGGCAATATCGATATAAGAGGATTTTGAAAGCACGGGGCAAGCGGCTGCGGTAGCATAAAACTCACGATAAAGCTTATAACTCCAAAGACCGAGCCCGCGATAATTCCCACGACAAGCCCTTCGGACACCGCCGCGGCGGCTATAATTATAAGCACTATAAACGCCGTACCTATAAATCCGAAAAAATTTGCTATAGGAGTCACTATCATAAGCGTTAGCATTAGCGCCGTCATGACCGCCAATACCGCTATCTGGCGGTTTGATAAACGAATTTTTTTTGTCATCTTTCCTCCGTCGGGGCGCGAAAATTACGGCTTTTATGTAGACAACACCGCTCCGCTCCCCCAAATTAAATATGATTCATATAGTAGCATAGCAAAAACAGACTGTCACCGATGCCGATATTTTCTATCGTCACGCCCTCTCTATATAATTCCACGGGCGCAAAATTCCATATATATTTTATCCCCGCGCTTATAAGTCTGTCCAAAACCGCGCGAGCTTGTTCCTTTGGAACGGCTATTACCGCCGCGTCCGCGCCGTTCTCCGTTATGTATTTTTCTATCCGCTTCGCGGGATATACCGGCACCCCGTTTACGTCGTCCTTTTCGCCGCATATGTCAAAAAGCGCCGTTATATAGAAACCGTCCTCTTTAAAGCCGTTATAGTTCGCCAGCGCGCGTCCGATATTCCCCGCGCCGACTATTATCATGTCGTACCTTTTTGTCAAGCCTATTATCCGCGACAGTTCGGTTACGACGCTCGTTACGTCGTAGCCGCACTTCCGCTGCCCAAAACAACCGAATCGGCAAAAATCCTGCCGTATTTGAGACGCCGTAACGCCCATATAGGCGGCGGTTTTTTCCGATGAAATGGTTTCTATTCCGTTCGCTTCAAATTCCTTAAAAACTCTCAGATACCTCGGAAGTCTTTTTATAACGGCGGCGGAAATCTTTTTGACTCCCTCAGACATTCTCCCTCCGCGCCGGAGCAAACGCCCCTCCTATCTTACTCTTTTCTTCAACTTCTATGCATGCCTCTATGTACATACAATCAAAGTCCACCCATTCGATAAAATCTCCCGGAAAAAGCTTCATCATATTAAAATTTACCAAATGCTCGTATCTGCTGCCGAGTATCATAGGCGTGGGGATGTCCAGCTCGTTGCATATACCCCTCATGTCTTCCGTCAATCCGTCAAAGTCGTCCCGCGCCTCACGAATAACGCTAAGTTTTATTTTTTCATCCTTAATAAGCTTAAGCCAAAGTTTCATCCGCTTTTTCCTTAAAGGATTCCTTATATTTACGGAAAAATTTTCCCGAAAAATCCTTTCAAAATTTTCTTAAAATAATAATCGCGCTTTGACGGCTTTCCCTCTTTCTTTTTTATGGGAAAATGCCGGGTAAGAAAACTCATAATATTATTCTAAACTAATATCCTCCAAAAAATATACTTCCGCTGTTGACAATTCTCTCGCTCCCCGACGCGTCGGCTACTACCAAAGCTCCGTTTTCGTCTATATCCTTTACGAATACTTTTTCGTCGGTCTCCGCCAAAACAATGTTTTTTCCGATAACCATCGAATACTTCTTATAAAGCTCCATAACGCTCTTCTTATCGTTTTCCTTTATCAGCGCTATCAAGTTGTCCATAAGCGCGGCGGCGACGTCGGACGTTTTAAAAAATACGTACTTCTCCAGCGACATCGAAGTCGCTATATTTTTGTACTCGCCAAAATCCTCGTTGTTTACATTTATGCCTATCCCCAACGCTATATAATCCGCGCCGTTTTTTGTGAATCTCTCCGCCAATATCCCGCAAATTTTTCTGCTCTTTACGAAGATATCGTTTACCCACTTGATTTTTGCCGAAATACCAAAGGCTTTTAGGGCTTTTACCGCGGCGACGCCCGCAAGCGGAGTTATGTACTCGTCCGCAGAGCTTCCGTCCGCGGGTATAAGCATACTGAAGTACAATCCGCCTTGGTTCGATATAAACGGCTTTCCGTTTCTGCCTCTCCCGTTCGTCTGCACGTTTGCCAATACGACGTCGAAAGCCTTGTAATCGCCATTTTTTATTACGTTGTTCGTCGAATCCGCCTCGTCGAAAAGATAGACGTCTATTCCCGTCTTAGGCGGCTTCGTTATATATACTATATGCATTCTTCGCTCTCCGTTCGCTTGTCCGCTTGCTCGTCCGCGTCGGCGGTAAATGATTTCCTTTTGGCAGTCTTTATAACAAAACCGTACTCGTATTCCTTATCCGGCGGCAACAGATATTCTCTAAGAGGCAGAGGCCCGCAGCTATTGCCGCCCGTGCCCATCGTAAAGCCGTCTAACGATATAAAAGACGTGCCGCCGTATTCTATATCCTCGTTGTGCGCGGCGGCGGCTAAAGCGCCTTGAGTATAATTATGCGCCGAAAAACCCAGAGGCTTATCCGCCGCTTCGATGATAAGTTCGCGTCCGTCGCCGTTAAAAATCTCCAATCGACGTATTCCCGTATGATAATTATTGTCCTGAGGCTTTATATACGGCTCGTGCATATCCTTTATCTTCGCCTCATATACGCCCATATACGCGTGTTCCTTGAAGTCGGGAAGGTTTTCTAATGGCCCTCTTCCGTAATATCTTACGGCGTCAAAACTTTCGTCGATTTCAAAGTTTACGCCTATCTTCTGCAAAAGCGGAAGCTTTTTGCCCGTCTTTTTTTTCAGTTTAACCGAAACGGTGACGGCGCCGTCCGCAAAAACGCCGTATTCTGTTACGACTTTGAACAAAGCCTGTCCCTTATAATTTATCAGATACTTGGTAGCCTTTACCGTTTTTTTGCTCTTATCGGATTTTTTATCGATTATCTGCACTTTTTTTACAAACGGCTTTAGGTTTTCGTATCCGAAACTTTTTTGCGCTTTTTGGATTTCTCTGTCGTTATCCAAAGGAGCGCGGAATATATTGTCGTATATTCCCGTAATTCCCGCCGCGGGCAATTCGCTTAAATATTTTTGTCCGTCGTATATTATCTGCTCTATATTGCCGCTTTTTTTACTTATAATCACTTCGCCCGACTCGCCGTCAAATTTAAACGTCAGCGTATTTTCGCTCTCCGCTATCTCCGCTCCGCAAACGCTTCGCCCCTCAAGCGCGGGTCTTAACGGTTTCTCCGTTACGGTTATCTGTTCTTTTGCTATGACGGCTCCCGTCGCATTGTCGACATATTCAAATGTGACATATACGTCGTGTTCGGCTTCCTCTTCCGTCTTTTTTGTTTTTTGCGACGCGGACGATTTCCCGCAATCAAGAACAAATTCATGCTTTGCCGACGGCTCCGTGTCAAAAGCCAAGATTCCGTCGCCTATTACCTTTCCGTCCTCCTCGATAATATATTTTATCGAAATATAATCGGCGCTTCTAAAAAAATTGCGGTTAAAAAATTCGAATGTGTTTACGCCCGTCTTTTTTATCTTGAACGGACTGTAATTCACCTTTACGTTTTTCAGACCGGTATGCGGTCTTCTGTCGGGATAAACAAGTCCGTCCACGCAAAAATTGCCGTCATGCAATTCCTCTCCGTGGTCGCCGCCGTAGGTGTATTTATACTTTCCGTCGGCGTTGTAGACCGCGTGATCCGCCCATTCCCAAATGCAGCCCCCGAGATATATATCCGCAGAAAAGAATAGCTCCGTCATTTCCTTGAGGTAGCCCGGGCCCACGCCCATTGCGTGGCAGTATTCGCATATAAAATACGGCGCGCCGTAATACTTTTTTTGCGCTTTTTTTTCGGCTATTTTTTTTATTCTGTAATAATCGGGATACATCTCCGATGTGACGTCATAACGGAATCTCGCCGTCCTGCAAACGGCTTCATAGTGCACGGGTATCTCGGAACAAACCTCTTTTAGATAATCGTAAACCGTATCTTGATTATTGTATCCTCCCGCTTCGTTGCCCAAAGACCACATAACGATACAAGGGCGGTTTTTGTCGCGCATGTACATGCGCTTTACTCTGTCCAAGTAGTACTCCGCCCAAGCCTTGTCGTGGCTGATAAGATCTGGCTTATAGACCGTCGCATAACACCCGTGCGTCTCTATATCCGCCTCGTCTATGACATACAAGCCGTATATGTCGCAATAAAGCAAAAAGACGGGATCCGGCGGATAATGGGACGTCCTGACGGCGTTTATGTTATGCGCTTTCATGAGTTTAACGTCATTCTCCAACTGTGCCGCGCTCATGACGTATCCGTTTATGGGATCGGTGTCGTGATGATTGACGCCCAAAAGCTTTATGGGCTTGTCGTTAAATTTTAAGACCTCGCCGTCTATTTCTACCGTTTTGAAGCCTATGACGTCGCGTATAAATTCCTTTTCTTCTCCGTCGGCTTTTACCGTAATCTCCAGATAATATACCGCGGGAATTTCCGCGCTCCATGCATCGGCTTCTACGCCGTCTAACCTAAACAAAGTTTTGTCCGCCGCCTTTTCGGTTTTCGACTCCAAAATTCTTCCGTCTTTTGACGCGACCGCCGCGGTTAATTCACAGTTGTTCCCGAAACTTCCGTAAATAGTAAGCTTCAAATCATATTTCCCGTTAATTTTTGTCGTCTTTACCTCGTAATCAAAGACGGCTCCTCCGGCGTTTTGTTTAACTATAAAAACATCCCGAAAAATTCCGTTTTCTCTGAACATGTCTTGACATTCAAGGTAAGTTCCGTTTGTCCACTTATAAACGACGACGACGATTTCGTTTTGACCGCGCTTCAAAAACCTGTCAAGCTCAAATTCCGCGGTGTTATGCGCGCCCTCGCTATAACCGGCATGCTGTCCGTTTATATATATATCGAAACCAGACATGACGCCCAAAAACGAAATATAGTGCCGCGACCCCATTTCGGTCAACTCAAAGTTTTTTCTGTACAAACCTACGGAGCAATCCTCCGGAAAATTAGGAGGGTCAAGCTTGAACGGGTATCGCGTGTTCAAATATACCGGCGGCTCGTATCCCGTTCTCTGCCAATCCGACGGCACGGTTATCTTATCAAAAACGATATCGTCCGGATCAATTTTGACCGGCAGCTCCGAAATCCTCGGATAATATTTAAAATCCCATTCCCCCGACAACATTATTACTCTGTCGCTCTTATAGCGCGCAAGAGGGATATCCGCGCCTTCCGCCGCGGCTTTACCCGAAAACGGGATAAAATATGCCCTCGGCGCAAGCTTATTGCGCTCAAAAACTCTAAAATCCTTATAATCCGATTTATCCAAATAATAAACCATTTCCCCACTCCTTTATTTGCTCAAAACGGCAAATTCGCCGACGCGTCTAAGTCCGGACCTGCAAAAGCTTTTCCTTTTTGCACCATAAAGTACGCTTCCGCCGCAATCATCACGGCGTTATCGGTACATAATCCCAGCGGTAAAAAATATGTTTCTATACCGTATTTTTTACACTCTTCTTCTAATTTTTCTCTCAACCTTAGATTGGCGCCCACTCCGCCGCATAAGGCTAAACGCTTTATGTCAAAATCTCTCGCCGCGCGTACGGCGCTATCCGTAAGACGGAAAACGACGCTTTCCTGAAAAGAGGCGGCAACGTCGGATTTGTTTATATCCCCTTTTGCATTCGCAATATAATTGACAACCGCCGTTTTTAACCCGCTGAACGAAAAATCATAATCTTTCCGCGATTGCGCCCGTTTTGTAAAGACGATATTCGGCGTTCCTTCTTTTGCAAGCTTTTGTATCGCCGGCCCGCCCGGATATGACAAACCCAACATTCGCGCCACTTTGTCAAAGGCTTCTCCCGCGGCGTCGTCCGAAGTGCCGCCCAAAGCTTCTATATCGTCATAATCGGCGACTTTTAACACGGCGCTGTGTCCGCCGCTCGCCAATACGCATATATAAGGAAACCCGAGATTCTTGTGCGCCGTATAGTTCGCCGCAATGTGCCCTCTTACGTGGCTGACCGCCATAAGCGGTTTATTTAACGCGTAACTTAGCCCTTTTGCGTAAGCTACTCCGGTCAAAAGCGCCCCCAAAAGCCCCGCTCCGTATGTCACGGCTATTATGTCGATGTCCTTCCATTTCATTCGGCTTTGGCTTAGCGCCTGTTCCACGACTTTGGGAAGCGCCGCCGTATGGTTGCGCGACGCAATCTCCGGAACCACGCCGCCGAAACGTTCATGGATGTCTATTTGCGATGCAACGACGTCGGATAATATTTCAGTTCCGTTCCTTACGACGGCGGCGGCCGTTTCGTCGCAAGATGTCTCTATGGCAAGAATCGTCATTCCCTTATCCTCACACCCTTTTTAAATATTCGACGATAAAATCCTCTATATCGCCGTCCATTACCGAGTTGATATTGACGTTTTCAAAGCCGGTTCTGTGGTCTTTTGCAAGGGTATAAGGACAAAAGACATACGAGCGTATTTGACTGCCCCATTCGATTTTTTTCAGATCGCCTTTTATGCTCTGTTCATGCTCCAGCCTCTCTCTCTCACGCCTCTCTATGAGCTTTGAGCGAAGCATTTTCATAGCCTGTTCGCGATTTTGTATCTGACTGCGCTCATTCTGACACGCGACTATAATACCCGTCGGCAGGTGCGTTATCCGTACCGCCGAATCTGTTTTATTCACGTGCTGACCGCCCGCGCCGCCGCTTCTGAAAGTGTCTACCTTTAGATCCTCGGGGTCTATGACTATCTCCGCCTCGTCCTCTATCTCCGGCATTACTTCAAGCGACGCAAAAGAAGTATGCCTTCGCTTATTGCTGTCAAAGGGCGAGATCCTGACAAGTCTATGAACGCCCATTTCGGCTTTTAGATAACCGTAAGCGTTATCGCCCTCCGCCGTAAAAGTAACGCTCTTCAAACCGGCTTCCTCGCCGTCCAGACTATCCAATATTTTTGTCTTATAGCCCTTACGCTCTATATAGCGCGTATACATACGAAAAAGCATGTTTGCCCAGTCTTGCGCCTCGGTTCCGCCCGCGCCCGCATGAATCGTAAGTATGGCGTTAGCCGAATCATACTTGCCTCTAAGAAGGGTTTCTAAGCGTAACTCTTCAAGACTTGCTTTGACCGCTGTCGTTTCCGCCTTTATAAATTCAAGCTCCGAAATATCCCCCGTTTCTTCACTCATCTCCACGAGTAATTCCGCATCCGCCGCGCGGCTTTTTATGCGTTCGTACCTCTGTACTTTGTTTTCAATATCCTTTATCCGCTTATTCACGGCTTGAGCCTTATTCAAGTCCGTCCAAAATCCGTCGCTTTCACGCTCGGCGTTCAACTCCTTGAGCCGTTCTTTTAATCCCGCGACGTCAAAGTGCATCGCCCGCCCATTTTAAGTTTTCGTTGATTGCTTTAAATTCTTCTTTTAAGCCGTCAAATTCTATCACTTAACATCACATCCTTTCTTTATAACGTATTTATCTGCTTATTGGGAAATTCAAAAGATTTTTCCATAAACCCTTTAAAAGCCCCAAATGTTATTTCTTTGGCGCGCTCCTTAGTTATCGGGCGCGCGCGCTTTCGTTTTTTTTTAAGGGCTTGCGGCTTATTTACCGCAACAATATTTATATTTTTTGCCGGAGCCGCACGGGCACGGGTCGTTCGGCCCTATTTTCGCCTCTCTTTTGACCGGTTGCTTCTTTGCCGGCTTCGAACCGTCCGAAGCAAAACCCGCTTCTCCCTTTTGCGCTTCGTTTCTGCGTATGTTTACTTC
>JAISQX010000202.1 GCA_031273965.1 Clostridiales bacterium | reverse complement strand
GGACGAGCTATGTAAACTGAGCGTAAGTCTTATGTCCATGAATCCTGCGGAGTCGGACATTATGAGTCTTACGGCATTTTTGATAGACGCGTCAAACGCCAAGAAAAACAAAATACTTGTCGAGAATAAAGAAAACGGCATTTCTATTTATAATATGTCTACAAAGGAAAGGATCTTTGTTCACGATATTTTCTCGGACGAAAAGCAAAACATCACCGGCGCTATCATCGGGTGTTATCCCGAGGAGATATACTTAAAAAACAATCCCGCGAGTTGCATAGTGGACAACCTTAAACAAATCGTCAGGATTGAAACAAAATATCAGGCGGTCGAGACTGAAATTTGACTATTTTACGTTGCGAAGTATTCTATCGTATTGCCATTATAATAATACTCGTATATTATTGATTGTAATATTTATTATATATTATATAAAAAGTCTTGTGTTAATGTCAGATTTAGTGTATAATATATAAGTTTAGCGGCAACAGTGTTAATTACTGTCGTTTCCGACGGAGTAATTTGCACGCCGAAGTAAGAATAGCCGATTAATTCAATCGTAAAAATTAGGTGAATATGTCAAAATATCCTCTTGTTTTGTCGCCCGTATACAAGGATTATATTTGGGGCGGCGCAAAGCTAAAAGAAAAATGGGGAAAGAACACTAAGCTGGATATTGTAGCCGAATCATGGGAATTATCTCTCCATGAGGATGCGCTTTCCCGCATAAAAAACGGCTGTTACAAAGGACAAACCCTCCTTGAGGTATTGGAGTTTCATCCGGATCTCGCCGGCAAAAAATGTCTTTCCTTTCAAAAATTTCCAACGCTCATCAAGCTTATCGACTCAAAGCAAAACTTATCCGTTCAGGTTCATCCGTCGGATCGTTATGCTCGTTTGAATGAACACGGGTACGGCAAATCCGAAGTTTGGTTTATACTTGAAGCGGAGAAGTCCGCCGGAATATATTTCGGATTCAAAAAAGACACGGATAAAAAAGAGATAGAGGAGCGTATACGCGACAATACGCTTGTGGAAATATTAAATTTCGTGCCCGTCACCCCGGGAGATGTTTTTATGATAAACGCCGGAACGGTTCACGCCATAGGTAAAGGCATTACGCTTGCCGAAATTCAACAAAATTCGAACATCACATACCGCGTTTATGATTATGGCAGAGTCGATAAAGACGGAAAACCCAGAGATTTACATATACAAAAAGCTCTTGAGGTTTTAAACTATAAAGCGGCGAAAGCTCAAAAATCCGTTTACCCGTACGTGGATTACGCGGCGTTTAAAAAACGTCTTATAGCCGATAATAAGTACTTTTTTTCGGAATTTTATTTACTTAACGGTTTTTGTCCGCTTTTCAACGAAAACTCTTTTATCAGCGTTACGGTTACGGACGGCAGTCTTTGCATAAGTTATTCGGGCGGAGAAAATATAATTTTGAATAAGGGCGAAACGGTTTTTATCCCGGCCGGTCTCGAGGTAACCCTTGCCGGCAAATCGGATTTTATAACCACAACGCTTTAAAGAAAAAACAGAGGTAATTTAGTATGTACATAATCGGTATAGATATCGGAGGAATGAGCGTAAAGGGCGGCATTGTCAACGAAAACGGAGATATACTCTTTAAATTGAGCGTCGGAACGAAAGCGACGTCGGATTATAAAATCATAGTATCCGATATCGTTGAGCTTATAAACAAGCTGCTCTCAATATCAAACAAAGATGTGGGGGATATCGAGGGAATAGGCTTCGGAATACCGGGAACCATCGACTCAAAGCGCGGCGTAATAGTGTACTCAAACAATATAAACTTTGTCGACGTTCCCATTGTGGAAGCGATGCATGAATATTATCCGAACGTAAAGGTAGCGATTAATAACGACGCTAATGCGGCTGCGCTTGGCGAAACGAAATTCGGTTTGGCAAAAGACGTGAAGAACTTGATTTTTGTGACATTGGGCACGGGAGTGGGAACGGGAATCATCATAGACGGAAAACTCTTTGAGGGCAACGGTTCGGCGGGCGCCGAGGGCGGACATACGGTCATTTGCGTCGACGGCGAGAGATGCTCATGCGGGCGGCGCGGTTGCTTTGAGGCATATGCTTCGGCAACGGCGTTGGTGCGTCAAACCAAAGCCGCCATAGACAAAAACCCAAAAACACGTATGATCTCTTTAGCTAACCAAAAAGGAAAAATCAGCGGTCGGACGGCGTTTTTGGCGGCGGCGGAAGGCGATAAAGCCGCAAGAGAAGTCGTCGATAAATATATTCAATACGTCGGAGAGGGAATTGTCAATTTGGCGAATATATTCCGTCCCGAGCTCATTTTAATCGGCGGCGGTATTTCCAACGAGGGCGACGCCCTCATCCTCCCGTTGCAAGAATTTATGGATAAAAAATGCTACGGAATGATAAACGGCAATCCGCGGGTTTTGGTTCAAAAGGCTTCTTTGACAAACGACGCGGGTATTTTAGGCGCGGCTTCGTTAATCTTGTAAATAACAATGCGGTTCAAAAATTTTGTAAGAAGGCTAGGGAGAAAACTTATTTTAAAAAAAGTTTTCTCCCGCAGTCTTTTAAAATTAACATAAATAAAAAAAATATAAGGAGTTATATGGCAAAAACATTTAAAATCGTATTCCTCGGCGGCATAGGCGAAATAGGAAAAAATATGACCGCGATAGAATACAGCAACGACATTATAGTCGTTGACGCGGGAATGTCTTTTCCCGGCTATAATATGCCCGGAATAGATTACATCATTCCGGATATAAGCTATCTCAAATCCAACAGAGAGAGAATACGCGGCGTCATCTTGACGCACGGGCACGAGGATCACATAGGCTCTCTGCCGTATCTGATAAAGGAAATACCGGGTATTCCGGTATTCGGTACGCGCTTAACTATCGCGCTTTGTCAGCACAAATTTAAGGAGAACAAAATCTCCGATAATAACCTAAATGTGGTTACGGAGGGCGATCTGATTAATTTGGGTCTCTTTAAAATCGAGTTTATAAAAGCCACGCATTCCATAGCCGGAGCATGCCACTTGGCAATAGAGACGCCTATAGGCATGATATTTCATACGGGAGATTATAAGTTTGACTATACGCCTATAGACGGTAAGATGACCGATTTGGGCAGACTTGCCGAATTGGGGCACAGAGGCGTGGTTTTGATGCTCGGAGAAAGCACGAACATTGAGAAAGAAGGTCATTCCATGAGCGAAAAGCATGTGGGACAATCGCTTGATTATATCTTTTCCGAAAACACGGATAGAAGACTTATTATAGCGACTTTTTCCTCAAACATATACAGAATACAGCAGATAATAGATTTAGCCGTCAAATATGACAGAAAAGTCGCTTTTTCCGGACGGAGCATGATTAACATAGCCGAGATGGCTTTTAAAATCGGAGAGTTAAAGTTTGAGCACATCGATATCATCGATATAGACAAAATAAAACGTTATCCGAACGAAAAAACCGTTATCATTTGTACGGGCGGGCAAGGCGAGCCGATGAGCGCGCTTTCGCGCATGTCAACGGGTGATTTTGAAAAAGTTACGGTTGGGCCCAAGGATACCGTCGTTTTGTCTTCGTCGCCTATTCCGGGGAATGAAAAAATGGTGCTTACGGTGGTAAATAATCTCTATAGATTAGGCGCCGACGTCATATACGAGGCTTTGCATGAGGTTCACGCGTCGGGTCACGCATACACTGAAGAACTTAAGCTGATGCTTTCGTTGATAAAACCCAA